>NZ_JBHIRN010000021.1:0-9350 GCF_042197205.1 Bartonella sp. AA2SXKL | reverse complement strand
TTTTTTCAACTCAAGCTGTTTTTTTAAGAGCTCAATAATTTCCCCTTTTTTTAATAGATTAGTAAGCTCCAGATATTTTGCTGATGGAGCAGATACGAAAGTTGATTTAGGTACCTGAGCTGTGGGAGATACTGGAGGTGTGTTAGATGGCTTAGAGCCAATAGGTTTGGACGGTACGCGATTTCTTATCGTTCCCAAATTAGAAAGGTCAATTTTAATATCGGGTGGAAGTTTACGTGGTGGCTCATAGCCTTTTGGTGGTTTTGGTTTATAATTGTTGCTTGAATCGAGATTTCCTGACCCTATACTAGGAACTGCAAAACGGCTATGACCTCCTCCTTGCTTAGTAAGAGTGTTACTTCTTGCTAAGTTTGTTGTTCCAAAAAAAGCACTAATCGCTATGATAATAATCAGCTTTTGCATATTTCATACCTTTTAATTTTCACATATTTAGAAAGACTGACCATTACATTATTAACTTCATAAATCAGTTTATGAGATTCCGTTGTCTCCTCGCTTGATTTCGGCAGGGATTGTTTTATTAATAGGCACGCGGTTCCTGTCATTGGGCTGTTTTAGCTTTGGTGCTAATGCACAAGCCGATAAAAGGTTTGCAATCAAAATTATAAGAATGATCGACTTCATTTTAATATGACTCTTTTTTACTGTTATACACATTCTGATATTTGTTGTCATTATTATAATTTCGACACCAAAGTAAAGTGTATAGTTTACGATAATTTATCTTTTCTTAATTTCATTTTTTAATTTATGAAAATAGCTCAATTTCAGTGCAAATATTTTTTACTTTAGGATTGGATATCCTCGTTATTTTGTCATATGGATATTAAGGGCATCTGTTACGGGAACCATTGCTTTCTATCTCATCTAGTTTTTATGTCTCCATAGATGTCCGAATGTAATGCCTTTTGCGAGAGAATTGGCCATGCTTGATAGTTTGAGTAACAGCATGATGGATATAATGGACAAGATGAGAGCTCCTCCAAACATGAAGCTTACATTCTGGTCGTAGTCGAGTTTCATATCGCTCAAATAGTTTGCAAAGATATTCATCATCAGATTAAATACAGTTGCTAAGAGTAGAAAGAGGATTATATAATTGGCGACTTGTACAATCCATTGCTCAAAAAAGCGATAAGTTGGTTGCCAGAGTAGAGCAATAATGAAGATTGGCCCCCATCCTACGAGAAGTGCAAGTGCGATTTTTGTCAGAAGGACGAGACCCCCACCGATTGCTACGACGAGGCTTGTTGCTAGCAAGATGAGGATTCCTAAGAGACTGTAAAGCAGTCCATTGGACTCGAAGAAGACGGTTTCTTGGAAAAGACGGCCTGCATATTGGAATCCTCCGCCTGCTGTTTTGTCAAGTAAATTCATTAATTGTTTATCATCGAGTGGGTTTGCGATGAGCGCTTTTGATAACTCATAGGGCATTTGTGTTATTAAATTTGTGATTTCTGGTTGATAAAGTCCTGTGGTAAGAGCTATTGAAGTAATAATACTTATCCGCAGGAAACGGTTTACGAATCCGGAAAGTGGCATATCGATAGCGCCACGGATGATAAGCCATCCGTAGATGATGAAAGCGATAGTGATTCCAATTGAAACGAAGGGTGTAATTGTAACAATTGCTTTTGAGGAAACATCCGTGACATATGTTTTTGTTATCTGATCAATTTTATTGAAAAGTTGCGTGAAAACTGTAAAGTTCATGGAATTCCTCTTTAACGAATTTTCAACTTTTTATATGATTTTTAAGCATTTTTCGTTGAACTTTTTAAGGATAAAATGAAACTTCGTAGACCTTTTCGATCTATGAGAGAGAATTGAGTATTACGCATTAACGTTTTCTTTTTACGAGCATACAGGGAAATAATATACAAAATGTTATTATAAAAGCTTTACCTAATAAATCTTATGGTAGGCATTTTCGTGTTTTTACTATTCAAAATTTTTATGTTATGCTTATCTTTCTGTTGTTTGATAAGTGTATGTTCAGCATTGCGTAAATGTGTAACCATTTGTAGTTTTGCTGTTTCATTTTGTAGCATAGCAAGCATTCCAATTATATGTGCTTGTAACTCGGCAATACTTTTTAGATCTTTTGTTGTCGTGATTTCTTTTAATAGTTCTTCAATTTGCTGAAAACGATTGTTTGCTTCTTGAAAAGTTTTTAAACTTACGGCTTTATCAGTGATGGCTGCATATTGGATGCGCTTGTTGATAAAACTGCTAGATTCATGGATAGTGACAGGAATTTCTTCTTCTTTTAAAATATTTTCAAGTGATTTAGATAGAGCAGAAGGTTTATTTCTATTGTAGAGATTCTCTGGATTTTTGAGAAAAAAGCTACTGTGATCTGTTTGTACATTTTTAAGTTTTTTAGTATTGAATTTTTGGCTTCCCGTTATAGACTCGTGTATCTTTTTTACTTCCTCAAGGTGTTTTTTTAGCATATCGAGAAGTTGGGCATCAGATGGCGCTTTCTTTTGCTGTGGAGTTTTTTTAGACTTTGATCTATTTGAAGATGATTTCCCAAAAAAATTGGGCCACGTCGTTGGGACTGATGCTCCCAAATCCGCCGCTCCAGCGCCCCAAACCCAAGCCATCGCTGGGTTTGAAATCCCTAAAGTTATTACAACTACTATTGAAATGACCTTTTTTTTCATGTTTCCCTCCTGTCATTTTTTGCGTGCTGTAAGAAAATTGGCAACCATATTGCTGGATCATCACCAACTTCTGCGATAATGCTTTCGGCTAACTCTGCGTTATCAGGTGTACCTGATAACACCAAGAGCTCGTCACTAAAGTCGTGTTCGATGGCTTTTCCATCGCGTGTCAGGTGGAATTTACCAAGATTCAGTTCTGCAAGCGCAGATTGATCACCTTGCTTAATGAGGAATTGGCGACTAAACTCACCAAGTCCTTTAACGAGTTCAAATTCGGCATCTGTTAGTTTAAAGCCTTTTGTATAATCTTCATAATTTGCTTTGGGATTGGCTAGAAAAATGTAAGTTGCACACTGTTGAATGAGTGTTTTGGCAATATTACTTTCCAAGGCATCGCTAGGCTCTTGTGTTGCATAAACAAAAATACCATTTTGTTTACGGATAGTCTTTTGTTTATTTTTCGCTAAATCTTCAAAGTACGGATCTTGCAAAGGCTTCCAAAACTCGTCAAAGATATACATAAATCGCTGTCCGCTAATCATGCCTTCTGTGCGGTAAAGCAAATACATCATCACTGGAGTGCGAGTTTCAAAATTATCTAAGAACTCCGTGATATCAAAGCCGTAAATTTGATGTGTTGAGAGATCAAGAGCATCATGGGGATTATCAAACAACCACCCATAATCACCACCTTCACACCATTTTAGTAAGCGAGCATGAACAGATGGGTGAGCATTATAATCACTTAAACGTGGATTTGGTAAAAATTGTACTAGAAAGGACAAACGACGGAGTGATTGGTCAATGTTACTGCTCATAACAGACATAACCGCTTTGTTAATTTCTTCCTCGTCGTGATGCGTGACCTCACCACCAGCTTCTGCCAATTTTTTAACAAATTGTTTCAGAAAAATAAGATTTTCTTGTGTGGGTGGGAGTTGGAAAGGATTGAAACCACTTTTTCTGCCTGGCTTGAATGTTAAATATTTTCCACCCATCGCTCGAATGGCAATTTCCATGCCACGATCTTTATCAAAAACAACAGTTGTCGGCTTAAATTTTTGTGCTTGTGCTAACAAAAAGCCGAGTAACACGGTTTTACCCGAACCAGATTGTCCGATAAGCGCGGTATTACCAAGTAAACGTTTATCTGTCGAGTCCTCTTCAAGTTTGGAGGCATGAAAGTTGAAATAAAGCGGTGTTTTACTGGTTGTTTTAAGAATTGTGACGGCTGGACCCCATGGGTTACCAGTAGGTTTTCCTGACATAAAATTATGAAAAGATGAAAATGATAAAAAGTTCAATGATGTAATCGGAGCAGGACGCGGTCTCCATTTCCAATTGCCAGGAAGTTGTGCCCAATAGCCAGCCTCTATTGCTAAGTCTACAGGTTTGGGCAGTACCGCAACGTCTAGTAATGCTGCACTTGCTTTGGCCATATGGTCGCGAACTTGTTGAATTGTATCACCATAGATCGTCAATGTGCAGTGATGTTCTCCCATGACAAAATGCCCACTGATAAGCTGGTTTAGTGCTTCGTCAATTTGTTCAATTTGGCTCGTTGCCACATCTCGTGCATCAATCAGATTACGCTGATGCCGTTGTAAATAATCTTTAGCAGCATGTCGGGAGAGAACTGAAAAGCTCTGCGTCAATACGAACTCGAAGTCACTTTCCAACAAAACATTCAATTGTCCTGGTTTGGTTGTTGCATCATATTCTTTAATTTCCAGCATTCCAAATCGACGCATTCCACTGGTTGTTCGCAGTTCACCAAGAGCGCCCCATTTTGAGAAAAAAGGTCGATTGACAGACATATAGTCAGCAAAACGGTCATGGCAAATTGGCATAGGGCGATATTCACCATTGACAAGCATTCCAAGGAATTCAAGTGCAGAAGAATAAGCATGCCCATTTTTTTCATAAGCACCAAGAAGTTCTGCACCGTAACGGTTTAAAGATTGACCTAAAGTACGATTGATGTCATTGAGTTCTTTTATACATGTGTCTTGTCGCATCTTTTTTTGATCAAGCGTTTCACGTTCATGCTTAGAAAAGAACGACATAATTTTATCCGCTATCGGTTGAAAAATGACAGTCAGATATAAATCATTGACCATCAAATTATAACCAGTAAAGCTTTGTCGATATTTTTCATCAAGCTGATAGCAAAACATTTGATCAAATGTTGAATCAGGATATTCATAAACACGGCGGCGCACAATATGTGCCCAAAATGATAAATTGGCCGATGCAAGCCCCCGTAGAGTATTGTTAAGCTCTTTTATCCATTGAAAAATATCTTCTTCTGAAGCGCTTTGATGCGAACGCCCGTCAATTTTCCAAATTGACAAATATTCCGCATTTTTAGTAGAAATAATCGTATCTGTAATATGATGTGAATAAGGCAGAAACAGGCTTACAGGTGCCTCTGATGCAAGGCGTTTGCTGCTTTCAACAGCTGTCATGTTTATCTCCTTTTACTATAATCAGAGGGACTATAACTTGATGCGCCCCAAAAACTTTTGTTGCGATTGCGAAATTTAGTATCGATCCATAACCACCAGATACGAAACGCCTTATCATCGTTTTTAGTAATTTGCACCATAATAAACCATAATGGAGGCGCTATAATCCACAAAAAGATACTTACTGTCATAGCAATAACAGCAACCCCCATAACCATAACGATAAATGGCATCATGGGGACACCCCATATCGTTGGAACACGTGTTGCTCCTTTGAATAGGGGGAATTCTTTTTTTTCTTGCGATTTCATGGAACGTTCTCGTCACTGGAGGTGAAATAATATGTGGCTAATATAAAAAGCTGCACCAGCAATAATGACACTGAATGCCCATCGCATAAATGTAGCTCTTGCGATAATGCGAAATATATAAATAAGCAAAAGTAATAAAAGAACGATAGCAGCAACGATAGGAATAATTATACTTAATCCATATTGCATCCCTATGAAAACATCTAGACTCTTTGTTTCCGTCTGAGCATATGCAGATTTAGTTATTAATAACATAATAAAAGTTATAAAAATAGCACTAATCTTACATATTTTTGATTGAAGCGTATTTAATTGTTTCATATCCTTTATCCCCTTTTAATTAAAGTTGCTATAAATAATATTCCTTTTTTCGTAGTATGAGCGATATTATTACTGGTACAAATCTATAATCAACGAACATTAAAAACATTACGTATTATACTAATTTATGCTTGACCTGTAAATAGCAGTTTAGCAAGTTGGGTTGCCGAGCCAGCAATGACAACGCCGATTGCCCACCGTACAAACGTATCTTTTCCTATATAGCGGCCTGCGTAACCAATTGCTAAGCACAAAAGTATCACGGCAGCAGCAACAGGAATAATGTGATCAATAAGATCTTTTTTTAGAGCATCTAGAGCTTTTTCAGCATGAGCTAATTTTGCACTTGCATATGCAGACTGTGTTATAAAAAATGCAATTATAGCTGTAGAAATTACTATGATTCTGTTGTTATTTTGTGTTTGGACATTAATTAATTTTCGCATATTTTACTTTCATTAAATTTTCATGAATATTTTATATTTTTTAACATAAACAAATTACTATCTTTATATGTTACAATTAGAAAATATAAACTCTTAATTTAAAAACATTATGTATTATATCAGTTCATTAGTTACCTGTAAATAACAGTGTAGAAAGTTGTGTTGCTGAGCCAGCAATGACAACGCCGATCGCCCACCGTACAAACGTATCTTTTCCAATGTAGCGCCCTGCATAGGCAATTGCTAAACACAAAAGTATAACAGCAGCGGCGAGAGGGATAATCGTTTTTAAGTCATTTTGGAGTGCATCTAACGCCTTTTTTGCAGGATCTAATTTTACATTTGCATATACGGGATTCGTTATAAAAAAGGCACTTAGAGCTGCAGAAATTACGATAATTTTGTTATTATTTTTTAATTTGAGATTAATTAATTTTTTCATATTTTACTCTTATCAATACTTTGTATATTCTTAATATAAACGAAATATCACATAATATGTTTAAATTTATCAAACATAAACTCTCACATTAGAAACATTATGTATTATAAAGACTCACACTTGCCCCTTGAATAACAGGCTCGCAAGTTGGGTTGCTGAGCCAGCGACGATCACACCGATTGCCCACCGTACAAATGTATCTTTTCCGATGTAACGTCCAGCATAACCAATTGCTAAGCATAAAAGAATAACGGCAGCAGCAACAGGAATAATATTAGTAGTAAGATCTGTTTGCAGAGTTTTTAAAGCATCTTCAGCTTTTAGTTTTGCATACGCAGGATGTACTATAAAAAATACACTTATAGCCAAAGAAATTGCTGTGATTCTGTTGTTATTTTTTAATCGGAAATCAATTAATTTTTTCATATTTTACTCTTAATTAATGCTCTTATTAATACTTTGTATTTATTATTATAAAATATATGAGATTCTCATATGTGTATAATAATTAGATATAAAACCTTATGATAAAAATATTATGCGTTATATAGACTTACGCTTGCCCCTTGAATAACAGGCTCGCAAGTTGGGTTGCTGAGCCAGCGATGACAACGCCAATCGCCCAGCGTACAAATGTATCCTTTTCTATGTAGCGGCCTGCGTAACCAATTGCTAAGCATAAAAGTATAACAGCAGCAGCGACAGGAATAATATTAGCATTAAGATCTTTTTGGAGTTCTTCTAAAGCTGTTTTTGCAGGAGCTAAACCTTGTACTTGGGCCCATACGGGATGTGTTATAAAAAATACAGTTATAGCCGTAGAAAGTGTAATAATTTTGTTATTGTTCTTTGATTGGAAACTAATTAATTTTCGCATATTTCTCTCATTAAGACTTTAAATAACATTTTGTATTATAGTTGTCATCTTTAATTTTAACTAACTGCACCTTTGAATAACAGTTGAGCAAGCTGGGTTGCTGAGCCAGCGATGACAACGCCGATTGCCCATCGTATAAATGTATCCTTTTCGATGTAACGCCCTGCATAGAGAATGGCTAGGCATAAAAGTATAACAGCAGCAGCAACAGGAATAATATTAGTAGTAAGATCTGTTTGTAGAGCTGTTAAAGCTTTGTTTGCAGGTTCTATTGCTGCACATGCAGGATTTCTCATAAAAAATATAGTTACAGCAGCAGAAATTGCTGCAACTTTGTTGTTACTTTTTGGCTGGAGGTTAATTAATTTTCGCATATTTCTCTCATTAAGACTTTAAATAACATTTTGTATTATAGTTGTCATCTTTAATTTTAACTAACTGCACCTTTGAATAACAGTTGAGCAAGCTGGGTTGCTGAGCCAGCGATGACAACGCCGATTGCCCATCGTATAAATGTATCCTTTTCGATGTAACGCCCTGCATAGAGAATGGCTAGGCATAAAAGTATAACAGCAGCAGCAATAGGAATAATATTTTTAACAAGATCATCTTGCAAAGTGTCTAGAGCTTTTTTTGCATTTTTTAATTGCACTGCATATGCAGGATTGCTAATAAAAAGTACAGTTAAAGCAGCAGAAATTGTTATAATTTCATTATTATTTTTCTGGAAATTAGTTAATTTTCTCATATTTAGCTTCATTGATTTATCATAAATATTTTTTCTACGAAATAAGAAACAATTTCATTGATGTATAATGAAAGCATTGAAATCCAAAGTTTCTTTTACAAAAAATATTTCTTATTCCAAAAGATTTATCAGTTAGGTTTAAATAATAAACCGGCAAGTTCAGCTGCTGAACCCGCGATAACGACACCAATTGCCCACCGTACGAATGTGTCTTTTCCGATGTAGCGTCCTGCATAACCAATTGCTAAGCATAATAGTATAACAGCAGCAGCGAGAGGGATAAGCAACTTTAAGTCATCACGGAGTTTTTCTAAAGCACCTTTTGCAGTTGTTAATTGTTGAGCATACACAGGATTGGACATAAAAAATACAGTTAAAGCTGCAGAGGTTTTAGTAGCTTTATTCCGAATTATTGTTTGAAGAACTTTTGATTTTTTCATATTGTTTATCTCAATTTAGATTTCGCTTTAGGATAAAAAGATATTTTATACAGCATGACTTTTTTATTACGCGCTTTTGAATAACATATTTGCAAGTTCAGCTGCTGAACCAGCGATAACGACACCAATTGCCCACCGTACGAATGTATCTTTTCCGATGTAGCGCCCTGCATAACCAATTGCTAAGCACAAAAGTATCACGGCAGCAGCAATGGGGATAATCGTTTTTAAGTCTGTTTGGAGTGCAGTTAAAGCTTTGTTTGCAGGCTCTAAAACTACTGCTTGGGCTAACACAGGATTAGCGATAAAAAATACAGCTGAAACTGCAAAGTTTTTAATATTTTTATTATGAATTATTCTTTGAAGGATATTTGATTGTTTCATATTTTTATCTCAATTTATATCACATTGGTATGAGTAATCTCTTTTCTTCAATATGTATTTTTATTGAATACAATGAAAATACTGAAATCTAAATTTTCTTTCATGAAAATTTATGCAGTTTTAAATAATAAACCGGCAAGTTCAGTTGCTGAACCAGCGATAACGACACCAATTGCCCACCGTACGAATGTATCTTTTCCGATATAGCGCCCTGCATAACCAA
>NZ_JBHIRN010000020.1:0-10543 GCF_042197205.1 Bartonella sp. AA2SXKL | reverse complement strand
TGTTGGATAAAGCCGCACTTTGTTATATTGGCATCATAAATGAAGCCATATTCTCTCAAGGCATCTTCTTCATGTTCAATACCCCATCTCATATCTTCAGTTTCATAATAAGGGCTTGTTTCGCCTGTTAAGCGCTCCGTTATGAGTTTGATTTTGTAGTCTTCATATTTGCTCGTAGGCAATCCTTTTGCTGTCTTACTGATAATGTTGTAAACATTAGATGCGGTGACTTTACCCAAGCGCGCTTGGAACCATTCTGCTGTTCTTTGTTCCATCTCACACCGCCGTTCTTTGTTCTTGTGGCGTTGCTATATCGGCATCTTGTATAGTAGAATCTGTTTCTACCTTTTGCTTGTTTTGTTTCTTTTTCAAAAGATGCAATACCGTTTGTGCTTGTCCTTCAGACATATCGTCAAGCTTTTTGACGTCGACATAAGCAAGTATTTTTTCTTCTTCTGCTTGGGTTTGTACTATGAGTCTTCTGATTTCATTGATCTGTTGTGGAAAAGCCTTTTTAATAGGCGGGTTTCCATCTGTATCGTCTTCTTTACTTGCTAAATTAAGAAGCATGCCTAATAGGTATCTTCGTGCGTAGGTAAGTGTGGAACCAAGTGATTGTATGCTATTTTTAGAGCCTGTACTGTCAATTGGAAATGTTCCTTCTGTTGAGATTTGATTGTCTGAAGGATGAGACAGAGTTATTTCTATGGTAACGTTTTTTTCTGTTTGATTTTTAATACGATAAAACAAAGCAAATTTGTATGTTGCAAGCCCTTTCTTTACAGCATCAATGTACTGATCAAGTGTAGCGTATTTGCTGTTTGTATGGTTATTAATGGCGTTTTGTTCGATATTTTTATATGCCATTTGCACAGCCGAAAGATCACGGACAAAATTTTGGCGCTCTTGTCGTTTTATCTCTTGTTCTCTTAAATCAAGAAGACGCTCTAAGCGATCCATATCGACGTCACTGTCTAAGGCTTTATTTAAAATACGTTCCATGACAGTTTGTTCGACGGCTACATGATGTGTTTCTTCAGTTTCTATTAGGTTAGTGTTTTGTTCACTCATCTTGATTTCCTACATTGCGCGCAATTCACCCGTGGCGTGAATCACGCTTGTGTTAAAAGGCTGGTTTTGGGGTGTTAGAGTTTTGTCTTTACAGGTTGTACAATCCGATCAATTGGAATGCGTTTTATATATGCACAATGATCAGAATATAGCGTCAACAAGAAAGATTCATCTGAATTGGGTGGTATCATTTCAAATCTAGTGCATGCAAACGGTCTGAATTCGTATGAAAATGCAAAGCATTGCGATCCTATGAGTTCCATTGGCACGATATTCTCTTCACTTAAGAAGGCATCTATTTTGTCTTTAGAGATTATGGTATCTACATAGGGCTCGCCCTTATCTCCAGAGATCGTTATACAAAGTTCACCTGGATTGTGGGTATTTCTCACAACTAACTGCGAACACAAAGTAGGTTTAATTTCATATCTATACATAATAATTATCTTCTCTCGCTCGTTGTGATAATACTGCCTCCACGAACCTCTGAATCTCCGTAAATGTGTGCGTTACCATACACTTCTGCATTGCAATGAACACTTGCATTTTCGTAAACATGTGCTTTTCCAAAAATACGACCACCATATATTTTTGCGTTATGATGAATTGTTGCATTTTCATAAATATTTGCAAAATAACAAACTTTTGAGTTATCAAATACCTTGGCATTGTTGTAAACTTTTGCACCGCTATAAACCATGGCATCATTATAAACCCAACAGTCTCCTTCATGACTTAAGTTGCTCTCACCTTCTATAAAGCCGCCTAGGTCACCTTTCTTGATTTTTCCGAAGCTTCTCAATGCACGAATGCGGTGAAGGATTTTGCCCCCAACTTCGATTGTTTTATTAGTCAATTCGTATTTTTTCACCATGCTTTTTCTCCAGTGGACATGACGTTATCGCCATCAATATCCGCATCACGATAAATTTTTGCGTCGCCATAAATACGTGCATTACCGGAAACTGTTGCCATTCCATAAACTTCGGCAAAACCGTAAACATGTGCATTATGTTTAATTCGTGCACTACCATAAACTTCAGCATCATCATAAACTTGAGCATTATCGTAAACGCAAGCACAAGATAAGACGAATGCATTACCACCTACCCAGCAATTACCATGATGCGATAGGTTGTTTTCATGTTCTATAAAGCCGCCTAAATTACCTTTTTTAATAACTCCAAAGTCTCTTAAAGCGCGGATACGGTGAAGAGTTACCCCTTTAAACTCAGCTTTCTCATCAGTAAGTTCGTACTTCTTTTCCATGATTACTATTTCTCACGTTCTACGATTACGGTGGAGCCACTAATTTTACAATTTCCAGCAATGTCTACACGACAGCAAATATATGCTTGATTGTAAATTTTAGCATTTCCGTAAACGTGTACACTTTCCCCTATAGCAGAATTCCCATAAATCCGCGCATAGTCAAAAACCTTGGCATTATCTCCAACAGAAGCACCACCAACTTCGGCATAATCATAAACTTGTGCATTGCCATAAACTTGTGCATTCCCATAAACCCGCGCATCATCATAAACTTTGGCATTATCGTAAACTTGTGCATTGCCAAAAATCCAACAGTCTCTCTTATGGCTTAAGTTGCTCTCTTTTTCTATAAAACCGCCGAGGTCACCTTTTTTGACATATCCAAAGTCTCTCAGTGCACGAATGCGGCGGAGCGTTCTGCGCCCAAACTCAATTATTTCATCAGTAAGTTCGTATTTTTTCATCTGGTCTTTTCTCCAGTTGAGATTCTTTTATTGCCATCAATCCAGTCGTCCCAACATACACATGCTGCACCGTAAATTTTTGCATGACCGTAAACATGCGCATCACCGGAAACTTCTGCATTGCCGTAAACACGCGCCCTATCGTAAATGTGTGGCTCTTCGTAAACTTGTGCATTGCCATAAACTTCTGCATTATCGAAAACGTGCGGTTCACCGCAAATATGTGCATCACCGTAAACTTCTGCATGACCGTAAATGCATGGTTCATCGAAAACTTCTGCTTTGCCATAAATACGAGAATTGCCGTAAACATGTGCATAACCGTAAACTTGTGCATTTTCGTAAACCTTAGCATTACCAAAAACCTTGGCATTACCATAAACTTTTGCATAATCCCCAATCCAGCAATTACCATGATGACTTAGATTGTCTTCTTTCTCGATATAGCCGCCAAGATCACCTTTCTTGACGTCCCCCAAATCTCTCAGTGCACGAATGCGGTGAAGGATTTTGCCCCCAACTTCGATTGTTTCATCAGTAAATTCGTATTTTTTTTCCATGGTTTTACTCCTTTAAGTTAGATTCTGCCTTTGTCGTTCTTGCAAAAGAACGGCATTGCATTGTGGGGTGAATTTTTTGAAAAGGTGGCGTCTTTTAAAAACGCCTTTAGCTTTTAAAGAACATCACAAGGACGCAAACGGTGTTGTTGTTCGTAAGAACCATACATTGCATCATCATATTCGCGCTGTTTTATATCATCTAAAAAAAAACCGTATGCTGTGCTGTGTAGAATAAAATCGTGAGGAATGTTTCCGTTGAAACACTGCTCTTCACATTCTTTAAGATAGAATTCGGCAATATCTTCAGAGATATCTTCGCAATGATTAGTCGTTGGTTCAATACGCAAAATTTGGACAGCATTATCGGCTTGGTCGATAAATTTGATCATGTCACTTTCTTCTAAGAAAGGACCAGATTTAGCGAGATTTTGCTCTTCATTTTCGCACATCACTAAGAGAATTTCATCAGAATTTATAAACACTGGTTTATTCACAAATGCCTCCATACAGCCTATTGGCAAAAGTTATTTTCTAAGATATGGAGTGAACATATTTTCGATTTTAGAATAAGTCAATATAATTTTTCTAAAACAGAAAAAAATTTTTTTAGTGATAGACAAATAGTCTACACAAAAAAGTAATTTAATTTTCATTTCAATGTGGAGAAAATTCTGTATGAAGCAGTCTAAAAAAGCTCTAAAAATATTTTCGTCATTAACAAATGAGCAAAAACGGGTGGTTATTTTCCATCTTCTTCTTGCAAAGATCGCAGAAAAGAAATGACGGCTTTTCTATGCTCTGGCTTTGCCGAGGAATATAATTTTAAAAAATAATCATCACAATTATCGGGTATAAAATGAGGGGGGAGAGCTTTAAAAAATGAAGTTAATCTAACGAGTTCATCAGCAGATATGCTTCTACTTTCTTTATCATCATCGACAGAAAGCATCTTAGATACAACAGATGTATGAAGTCCCATATGTTTAGCTAATTCAGTTCGGGACCCATGACCCATTGTTTTAAGTTTTTCATTTGCCCAAATTTTTATTTCTTTTTGAATATCCATACTTATCAATATTCCTATTGTTTTAAAAAATATCAACATTTCTATTTTAGAAAAAATGTTGACATTTTTTCTAAAATCGAATAAATGCCTGTTTGATAAATAGAGAAATTAAAATGAATATCAAAAATTCAGCAGGTACGATTATAAAATATTTAGGCGGTGCGAAACGTGTGTCATTGATTTCTCAATGCCATGTGTCTGCTGTTTATAAATGGACTTATCCTTTAAAAAAACTAGAGGGTAAAGGCGGAATTATACCAGCTAAATACCAAATTATGCTTTTGAATTACGCACGTGATCATGGGATAGATTTGCGTCCAGAAGATTTTTTTTATCCCGAGCGCTTGCAGAGATTAATGCAAGAGCAACACCCCCCAATGACTACATTTGCAAAAAGTTCCGGCGTTGATAGCGCGCGTGAGACTTTGCAGCCTTAAGGAGGTGATGATGGCTGTAGAAAAGAAATACGAACTTACTGATGAAACAATTGAGTTTGCTGGAAAAACTCTTCACCGCATTCGTGCATTGAGAAGCTTTGGAAAAGTTAAAGCAGGTGATGTTGGTGGTTTTGTAGAGAGTGAAGGCAACCTCTCTCATGAGGGCGATTGTTGGGTTGGGAATAGGGCATGGGTTTATGGTGATGCACGTGTTTTTGGCAATGCCAAGGTTCTTGGTTTTTCTCATGTTTATGACAATGCCCGTGTTTATGAGAATGCCAATGTTCTTTTAGCAGCTGCGATTTATGGCAACGCCAAGGTTTGTGGTAATGCGCATGTATTTGGCAATGCCAAGGTTTGTGATGAGGCTGCGGTTTTTGGTAATGCTTACGTTTACGATAATATCCATGTTTATGGCAGCGCCAAGGTTTATGGCAACGCCAAGGTTTGTGGTTATGCCAAGGTTTGTGATGCTGCTAAGGTGTTCGGTCATGCCGTGGTTTATGGTAAGGCCAAGATTTATGGAAATGCATATGTTTGCGGCACTGAAGAATATGGTGGCGACAGAGTTTATATGTGTTCACATAATGCAAATGAAGCGCATAAGAATGATGATGGTAAGCCTCGTGTAGAGCTTATACCGCCGTTGGCACTGCTTGAAATTGGTAAAGTTTTAGAGTTTGGGGCAAAGAAGTACGGAGCAAACAATTGGCGTAATGGCATGCACTGGAGCAGGTTACACGGTGCTGCTTTACGTCATTTATTAGCATGGTTTGGTGGAGAGCATAAGGATGCTGAGAGTGATTTATCACACTTGGCACATGCGGCTTGTTGCATTCTTTTTTTAATGGAATGCGAAGCACAACAGATTGGTCATGATGACCGCCCTCATAAAAATTAAAGGAGATAAAGATGAGTTCGAATGAGATTTTATGGATAGCAGTGGTTTCAGTTTTGCTCTTAAGCGGAGTGATGTTTCGTATTGCATTATCGCGACCAAGTTAAGGCGCTTAAAGAGCAGGTTCAAGATCTTAAGAAAAAAATGAAAGAGAATGAGTTTAGGTATTTAAAGGAAAGCAAGCAGACAATTGATGAATGTGATGCGGATCTTGAAGAACGTGACAAGGAAATTAAACAACTGAAACAAAAGACTGAAGAACTAAAACAAAGTATAGATGCGTATCGAGAAGAGTTTACACGGAAAAGTGAAAAGATACGGACACTAAAAGCAGATGTTCAATCACGCGACGAGGAAGTTGAAAGACTAACACAAGAGCTTAAACAGCGTGATGAAGCAGTAAAAGCGCCGCCTCATAAGAATAAGAAGAAAAGTAAGTGAGGTGAGAGGGATGAGTCCAGAAGAAATTAAGTATTTATCTAAATATATCACATTAATAATTTGTAACGTAGTGGCACTTTATCACGTTTATTACTGCTATAAAAAGACACAAAATTTAAGAGATGAGATAATGGAAAAAGATAAAATAATACACGAGCAAGAAAAGATAATTCAAAAATTATCTCCTTCTAACATTTTCTATTCTTCAAAAGATAGAAAAAAGCTAGGCCAAAACTTAGTTTGAACCACTCTTTCTGGGTGATTTGATGAAGTGTGTTCAATGATAAAGATTGGTACAGTTTCGATATTTGGTTTGAGGTGGCGAACTGTGAGAGTAAATAGTGCTTTTTCATGTCTTTTTAGACTAAAATAGCCGCATATGTCCTGAGAGTTTAAGTCTGCTCTAAAAGGGCTTTCAAACCCCATGTATTTTTCATTCTCAGGGGTAAAAGCTATTACATGATCTATAGAACCACCTTCAACAAATGCAAACGGACTTTTTTTATCTATCTGAAAATTATTCATTTTTATTGAATATTTTGTAGGATTTTTTATGATTACATCTACTCTAATAAAGAAATCTTTACCGCTCCTATATGCGTATGGTTTCCCATCTATAACAACCTTTAGATTTGGACCTAAGTCTCGCGTTTCTTTTTCTTGCCATAAGATGGTGAGATGTTTTTTTGCCGTTTCAGCTTGGCTTTCAAGGTGCTTTATTTGTTCATCTATTTTTTTTAAGTCTTGTTTTCTAAACCAAAAAAGGAAAATTCCATTAAGAATAGCAATGACAGTAGTATCTAATGCACTTATCCATTTAAGTATTGTTTCCATATCCTATACACCCTTCTTTCCTTCATTTTCGGAAAAAAAACAATCTTATAAAATACATTTTGTATGGAGTGGCGCTGTGATTAACACGATTCTTTGTTTTGATCTAGGTACCAAAACGGGGTGGGCGATACGTGGTGCAAGTGGTGACATGTTCAGTGGTACCGTGAATTTTCAATCACGCCGTTTTGAAGGCGGTGGAATGCGTTACTTGCGCTTTAAGCAATGGCTATCAGAAATAAAGCAGACAGCAGGTCAAATTGACGTGGTGTATTTTGAAGAGGTGAGGCGTCATAAAGGTACAGATGCAGCGCATGTTTACGGTGGTTTGTTAGCAACGTTAACGGCGTGGTGTGAACAGCATCAGATACCGTATGAGGGGATACAAGTAAGTACGATTAAGAAAGCGACGACAGGCAAGGGGAATGCATCGAAAGAAGAGATGATTAAGGCGGTGCGTGCAAAAGGGCACAATCCGAAAGATGATAACGAAGCAGATGCTTTAGCAATTTTATATTTAGTTAAAGAAAGGGAATTGGGGTATGTCAACTAAGTTGCCATGGACGAGGCTTTTTGCAGACAAGTGGGCAATAGTTGTTGATTATTTGCCTGCTGTAGAGGGCAATATCTATATGCGATTACGGTTACGTATGTTGCATACTGGTGAACCTCTTTTTTATAATATTAAAGTTTTATCTCATTACACTGGTTATTCAGTGAAGAAGTTTGAAGCGGCACTGAATGTTTTGCTTGAAGAAGGATATTTCATTCGTTTAGCAGATGGTCGCTTGTGGAATTTAGATGTTGAGGAAGAACTCAATAACTCTAATGAGAATTTAGATAAAGCTTCGGAAAAGGCTTCAAAAGCAGCAAAAGATAGATGGGATAAAAACAAAGATAAAAGTAATGATGATGCACGTGCAATGCATGAGCAATGCACAAGCAATGCATACGCAATGCACGAGCAATGCTTGGAAATGCACAATAACATTAACAATAACAATAACAAAAAAAATAAAAATATTATTTTATCAAAAAGAGAAATTGATTTTGAAAATTTAGAAACAAACGATTTGGTTGACGAGCCAATCGAGTGTGATGATGTTCAATCAGAGCAAATCAAAACGATAGAAACCAAACAACCAATCATTCGCGAGCAAAATATCAATCTTTCAAACGAAGTTAACAACCGATGGCAAATTAACGAAGCGATGATTGCGAAATTGCCTTCACGAAAAGTTAAAAAGGTTGGAAAACAACTTTCAGAAATCGTTGATAAGATAATGCCTGCTTATTTTCCAGAGAAAGCAAACTTTTTTGAAGGAACAAAGAAAATAAGGGAAAAACAAGAAGTTGAAAGAATACTAGAAGATTTCAAACCCGATTTTCAATACGCAACTGAACAAGGATTAACGCATGATGAAGCCTTATCAGAATTTGAAAAATTTGTACGCTTTTCAAAAACCAATCCATGTCACAATGCAAATGAACGCGATTGGCAAAGCGCTTGGGATAATTGGATTACGCATCCAGAATATGGATTGGTAATTAAGAAACACAAAAAATCAGAAGTGAAAAAACTATATGAAAGCGCATGTTATAAACCACCGTCAAACAATTTCGCAAATAACCTTTCAGAAAGCTTCAATCAACTTGCAACAGCGATCTACGCTTAAAGACACTTATGGATCCGAAAAAACAGCAAAGTAGTGAAGTTTGCTGATGATTTTGAGAATATATATGCGTTTAAATTGACAGAAAGGCACCGTACAGAGCGATTTAAAGATTTTGTGATAAAAACCACATTGAAATTAAAAACGCTTCTGTACGGTCCATTTTGAGGCAAATAAACCCATTGGTAAAGTTATGGATTTAGATAGGGGATATTAAACCAGATGTTTTTAAAAAAACGTAAACAGAAGGGGGGGAAAAAGTTTGTTGCAACAGCGGTGGGGCATGCCCCATGGGGATTAGGGGTAGCAGAGTATTTTTACAATCTTTACGAATATGATGATGGTACAAGAGAATATGAAGAATTTGACGGTGGTCAGTATCATGAGATGCCTGAGAATGTTGATTACAGTACCAAGGCGCAAGTGAAAGCTTGGATATACGGTGGTGATTTGCCAAGAAGCGTATTGAGTTGCGAAGCGTTGATAGACGAGGTGAATAGGGAAATCAAAAAACGTACAGTTAAAGCAGTGAAAACTTATGATGATATAGACAACGAGCTAGAGAAAGCACTTGGTATTCAATTAGGTAGGTATCAAAATGAAAAAAAGTGAAAAAAATAAAAAATACGTATTGACATTAAGGAAAGGTTCGTTTAGAAAGGTCAACAAGTGCTAAAAACACTTGTGATAAGCGGATAAACCACGATAAGGTTTTTCCCATCTTCAAAATACTGACTTTCTTTTATGCTATCATTGGCATATAACGGTTATGTCGGGTGTAGCTATGCCATACAATACCCTTCGCGAGGGAAAAGCATAGCGGCGGACTTATCACCGTGTTTTTAGCACCCGACGCCCTTATGGGCTGTTAATTAAAAACTTCATTGATAAGGATTACTAGCATGAACGCTACAGTTAAAAATCAAGAAACTTCTCCAAAATATCAACTCACCAATCAAACAATTCTTCGCGAAGGTAAAAAACTTTATCGCATTAAGGCGTTAAGAGATTTTGGTGATGTTAAAGCTGGTCAACTTGGTGGCTATATTGAATCTGAAGAAAATCTTTCCCATGATGGTAATTGCTGGGTTGGTGATCAGGCCATTGTTGTGAGCCCTGGTCGTGTTTACGAAAATGCGCAGGTTTATGGCAATGCAGGTGTTGGTGGTTTTGTATATGGTAATGCTCGCGTCTACGATTCAGCAAAGGTTTTTGCCAATGCCCATGTGTATGATAATGCCCATGTTTTCGATAGTGCAAAAATTGTAAGTAAAGTGCATGTTTATGAAAATGCCAATGCATGTGGCATGGCTATTGTTACTAAGAATATTTGTGGTGACACAATGAATAATGTTTATACAGAACGCCTTTCTCCTTATGGTGAAATTTGCTTTGTTATGTGTCGTCCTCATAGGAAAACAGCTTAAATAACGGCGCGGGCGCGGCGGGGGCGCCTCCTTATAACCATTTCATTTAAAAATTTGTTTGAATATTAGATTAGGGAGCTACCTATGACCACTAAAAATGTATCTAAAAAATATGAGCTTATAAATGAAAGTCACGTTAAAGGGATTACTTTATACCGCATTCGTGCTTTAAAAGACTTTGCTGATGTTAAAGCTGGTGATTTAGGCGGCTTTATTGAAAAGGAAGATAACCTTTCTCATGATGGCAATTGCTGGGTTTATGATAATGCTTGTGTTGTAAAATCTGGTCGTGTTTACGAAAATGCAAGGGTATATGGCAACGCTGTCATTGGTGGTTTTGTTTATGGCAATGCGCATGTATATGATAAAACCCGCGTGTATTTTGGAGCTCATGTTTATGATA
>NZ_JBHIRN010000019.1:0-10737 GCF_042197205.1 Bartonella sp. AA2SXKL | reverse complement strand
TTATACTTCCTAAATCAAAAACCGGTAAACTTGTTGAAGGTTCATTTGCATGGCTGCTTAAACAATACTTTAACAGCGTTCATTGGCATAGCCTTGCTAAAGCTACGAAAAGACAAAGAGAACTTATCCTTATGGAGGTATGTGATGCTATAGGAAACATTCCATACAGAGAAATAAAGAAATCACATATTACAGCGGGTGTTGAACGCCGCAAAGAAAAACCAACAGCTGCTCACAATTTTCTAAAAGCCCTTAATGGACTTTTTAATTGGGCAATTGATCAAGAGCTTTTAGAAAACAATCCAACAGTAGGAGTAAAAAGACCAGCTTACAACAACAAAGATGGATTTGCTGTTTGGACAGAAGAAGATGTTGAGAAATATTATAAAAAATGGGCTCTAGGAACGCATGAACGCGTCTGGATTGATGTCCTTCTTTACACGGGTTTGCGTCGTGGTGATGCGGTCCGCATTGGTTGGAACGATGTCAAAGATAATATCATTCACCTCAAAACAGAGAAAAGCAAATTCCAAACAGATGTCTTTCTGCCTATTTTGCCTGAATTAGCAGAAACCCTTAAAATTGGTCCTATTGGAAATGAAACATTTATTTGCGGGAAAAATGGAAATAAGCTCGTTAAAGAAAGTTTTGGCAACCTCTTTCGTGAGGCTTGTAACGTAGCGGGAATCAAAAAATCAGCACATGGCTTAAGAAAATTAGCAGCAACACGCGCAGCTAACTCTGGTGCAACAGTATCACAACTCAAAGCAATTTTTGGATGGACAGAAGATAAAATGGCATCTCTCTACACAAAGAGCGCAGATCGTAAAAGGTTAGCTATAGAGGCGATAAAAAAACTACAAAAAAATGAGGGATAACGCTATAAAAAGCATAATAGAATCAATAATGATAAATTTCCCCCATATCGTAATAACCCATTTATTTTATTTAAAATAATTGGAACGGCTCGGGGATCCACTTTTCTTTTATTCTACGTAATTTATTGTTTTTTCTAAAGTTTTTAGACATGAGGGATTCGTTAATAAAAGTAATGGAATAGGATTTTTGCAATAAAGTAGAAACACGGGATGTATTTTTTGCAATGAACGCAAAAAGCGATTGATTCATTTTAAAATAGCACAAATAAGATTACTTTTTTCAAACTACCGCGCCTTTATAAGAGGACACTGCAATTATTTGCACATTATAAATTACGATTTCTTTCATCAGAGATGAATTATTAAGCTCCATCAGCAATGAATCGGTCTCATATATTTTTTCCCAAAGAAAGAATGATTTGTACTCAATAAAGGAATTAAACTTAAAAACCTGCTCATGAAGCAATCATTTTGAAAAATGAAAGAAACAACAATCAAGGTCATATATTATCTCCATACACCCCACATAACCTCCTCCCCATCCTAAAAGCAAAAAAACATAAAACAAGTCTGTAAACACTCCGACGTCTTATCTAACAGGTTATTTCTCCTGCTAACCACTTCAACGCTTTACAAACAACCTTGCCTTGTTCACCACACTGTCATAAAACATTTAATACATAAAATCTTATAGGCTTTATATCCCCCAAATAATAGTTTTACAGTAAAAACCAAGATAACGAGCTAAATTGTTAAGAATCCTGGGAAAGCCTTCAGAAATCATGACATTCTCGCTATTGTATTATGCAGTCACATGCTTTTTTAAAGAGATATCTCTTAAATCCGCCAGGACTCTTTCACAATGACACCCCCGTAAATGGTATAAAATGAAATCGATTGATCAGCCCCATCTTTATTTATAATAAAAGCCATACCATCGTACTATTTTCCAACTCTCAATCTCAGCAATCCCCATTGCCTTGGAAAGAGTTTATAAAAATTATTTTATTTATTTTTCAAATGATTATCTATATGACAACTTCACACATAACGTGCAAGCGAATACTTTTGATTGATCCGCATAAATAACTTCAAAATGAAAAAAATACGATATAATGAATTATTCAATATATAAAACAATGAGTTATTATTAGACATCAATTTTAAAAATTAAAAGTTATCATTAAAGATAAAACACATCCTTTATAAAAATAGTTTTATATAAATAAAATCTACTTTTATTCCCATTTAAAAAAATAGGAATAAAGCAAATAAATAATTGCCTCTACAATAAAGATTTTTAATAAATCCAAAAAGTTAGAAGTTTTCATTTCTAAAAAATGAAAACCTCTAAAGGATCTTCTTACTTTGACAAGAGTATTTTATAGCTCTTTTCAATTGAGAATAAATCAACAAAAGTAAAAAATCTCCAGTACATGATCTTTTTTCAAGACTTTATCTAAGCAGCCCTCTTAACTGATTTTCGAAAACGAAGAGGCTTTGCACGCTTTACTACTGTTTTTGCTTTTTTATACCTCTCATTTTGAGGTGAAGAATTCTTCCGCTGCAACTGTGCGGTATCATCTTTTCGACCTAAAAACTGTTTTTGGCGTTTAGATTTTTTAAAACGGCGTTCCTTATCGTTTTCTTTTTCTTTACTTTCTCGTACAATTGGCTTTTCTGGAAACGCTGCAAATTGTTCTGGAACAGCCTCAGCCACCAATTTCATACGAATCAAGCGCTCTATAGCACACAGGCGGGACCTTTCTACCTTCTCATCAAAAAGCGTAAGTGCTACACCAGATGCGCCATTACGTCCTGTACGACCAATACGATGTACATAACTTTCAGCTTCATCTGGTAAGTCGTAATTAATAACGTGGCTTATCCCTGGTATATCAATACCGCGTGCAGCAATATCTGTTGCCACTAGGATCTGCACAGATCTTTCACGAAAAGCTTTTAAAGCAGACTGGCGAGCACCTTGTGATTTATTTCCATGAATTGTTGCGACTAAATATCCTACCTTTTCTAAACTACGTGTGACAGCATCTGCCCCATGTTTAGTTCGAGTAAAAACAATAACCGAATCAAAAGCTGGATTTGTCAAAAGTTTACTTAAAACATTCTTTTTTTCATTCGTAGGAACACAATATAATTTTTGGCAAATCTCTACAGCCGTAGTACCTTGAGGAACAACTTCAATTTTAACCGGATCATTGAGTAAACATTTTGCAAGCACAGCAATTTCCCTCGGCATTGTTGCAGAAAAGAGTGCTGTCTGACGCTCTTGATGCAAAAGCTTTGCAATTTGCTTAACATCATGAATAAAACCCATATCCAACATACGATCTGCTTCATCCAAAATCAAAAAACGAGATTGGGAAAGATCAACACACTTTTCACGAACAAGATCTCTCAAACGCCCTGGAGTCGCTATCAAAACATCCACACCTGCTTCCATACGTTTAATTTGTTTTAAACGTGATACACCCCCAAAAATAAGACATGTTGAAAGATGTGCTCCTTTCGCCGTAGTGCGAATCGTTTCATCAATCTGCACAGCAAGTTCACGCGTTGGAGCTAAAATCAAAGCGCGTGCAGTTTTAGGGCAGCGTTTATCACCTAAAGCCAAAATCTGACTTAAAATAGGCAAACTAAATGCCAAGGTTTTTCCAGAACCTGTCTGAGCAACACCTAAAATATCGTGTCCTTTCAACATAACTGGAATAGCTTGTTCTTGTATAGGTTTAGGTTTACTCATCCCAGCAATGAGTAAATTTTTAATCAAAAGAGTAGGCAAACCTAACTTTGTAAAAACATTTTCTTCTTTTATAGGCAAAATAAAATCTTTCCTTAGCTGAAGAACTCAAAAGAAGTAACCATCTGAACTCTCCACTCAAGAATCCGCGCAAGAGAAATCCCTGACATTTTAAATGAAGCAACGCCTAAAAAGCGGCTTGCGCAACTCATGAACACCTTGAAATCAAGATAAAGGCGTATAAACTTCACTTTACAAAAAGCCAACAAACCAGCCTAAATGCCTTCATCTCTATTATCTTTGGATTATGATAAAAAAGCAAGAACTTTACGAAATACATTTATCATGAATAAAAACAATATTTAGATCGTTTACTTTTTGATGATTGTGTCCATCGGTAAATGTACCTTGATAAAATCAGGATAAATCTCGAGAAAAACTGGATTTTGTAAAGTTTTTTGACCGCCATAAATTAAATACCATTGTGTTTTATCAAAAATCGCCAAAGTTTTATATTGAATGATGCGATCTTTCATCTCAAGAACTGTTGGAATTAAAGCATACAAAGTACCGTTATCAGTTTGTAAATACTCTATATTTTCTTTATCTAAATAATAAGCACCAGAAGGCACCCCCTCAAATTTCTTATGCAACTGTTGAAGAAAATCACTACGTAAAGCACTCTCTGTTGTATTCAATCGATGTGCCATCTCTTTATAAAGCCGCTCAGGCATATAACGAGAAATGGGCATAAAATCCCCATTTTTTATAGCATTATTGACATCAACAACGACTCTTGAAAGTTCATCTTTTTGTACTATTGTTGGCTGAGATGCTAAACTCTGTTGATTAACAATCAAAAAGAAAAATAGACTCAGCACCGAATAAAAAATAGGTCTCATCATTATACTTCTTGTTTTAGTAAAATTTCAGTTTCTCAAATAACAAAATCAAATAACGTTTGATCATCAGTAATATCACGATAACGCCAACCTAACGCTTGAAATTTTTCCTCTAAAAGACAAAAATTACCGTATTTTTTTGTTTCAATCGCAACCAATACAGAACCAAAGCTTCTCGCTGACTTTTTAAGATATTCAAAACGTACGATATCATCATCTGGTGATAATGTGGAAAGAAAATGACGCAATGCACCAGGATGTTGCGGAAAACTAAAAATAAAATATTTTCTCAACCCTTGGAAACGTAAAGAACGCTCTTTAATTTCTGGCAAACGCTCAAAATCAAAATTACCTCCTGAAATAACGAGAAGAATTTTTTTCCCCTTTAACTCTTGAGGAGGAATACTGTTAAGCGCATCAATCGATAAAGCACCAGCCGGTTCAAGAACCACACCTTCAACATTAAGCATTTCAACCATCGTAGAACAAACGCGGTTTTCAGGAACCGTAATGACAGAATCAGGGGGAAATTGCTTTAGAATTGTATAGTTTAGAGCACCAATTTCAGCCACAGCAGCACCATCTACAAAAGTGTCAATGCTTTCAAGCTTGACGCGTTTTCCACTCTCCAAACAAGCAAGCAAACTTGCAGCTCTTTGCGGCTCAACAAAACGAAGCTTTGTTTTCCAACCATATTCATGTAAAAACTTGCTCACTCCACTTGCCAAACCACCACCCCCTACCGGCACAATCATCAAATCTGGCTCACTTTCTCCATTGAGTTTTTTCCATTGTAAAGCTGCTTCACAAAGCACTGTTGCCTGCCCTGTAATAATGCGAATATCATCGAAAGGTGGAGCCATTACACCACCGCTCTCTACGACAAAGGATTGCGCAGCTTCATAACATTGATCAAATGTTTCACCAACCAAACGAATATCAATGAATTCTTTACCAAAAATACGTGTTTTTTCAATTTTTTGTTGTGGCGTTGTCATAGGCATGAAAATCACGCCTTTACGTTTAAAATAACGACAAACAAAAGAAACCCCTTGCGCGTGATTCCCCGCTGAAGCACAAACAAATGCAGAATCTGGTGATATACAGCTAAGCATTTCTGAAACAAAATTGAAAGCACCACGAATCTTATAAGACCGCACCGGTGTTAAATCTTCACGCTTTAAATAAATTTCTGCATCATACTTTTGACTAAGAAAATCATTTCTTTGAAGTGGTGTTTCAGCAAACACGTGATGCAATCCCACCATAGCTTTTGTGACGTCTTGAATAAATTGACTCATAACACTAATCATTTCATACTTTATTTACATTATAAAAGCTTTTTCTATCGATAAAGGAAACTATTGTCAGTCAAAATTTCACTAAAAAATGAAAAATGTTTCTTTTGTCATTAATTCTTGATTCAATAAAAGATATAGCTTATGAGAGAAATCACATCGCGGACGTGATGAAAACGGTAAACATAGCAGACTTAAAATCTGCCGGTCGAAGACCTTGCGGGTTCAAGTCCCGCCGTCCGCACCAGATTATCTTAATCTCTCTTATTTTCCAATGATTTATTAAAAATCAAAAAAAATTAAAGCACCTTCTAAACCACCTTTCGTAACTTTATTATAACGCTATAAGACGGCACCGCGGTGGTACTAAAATACGAATCATTGCTGCTTTTTGAGGTACCTTTTTAGCACTTTGACCTCCTCCTCGTCTTTATAGGATGGAGAGGCAATCAATATTGCTAATTTGGGATTGGCTTATACTCTTCATGACTCTTGTAAAACGACGCAAAAGCTCAGAAAAGAGATAGATGCAAAAGACAAAATAATAGATAAAGAAGCTGAAATAATACGTGCACAAAAAGATGTGATTCAAAAACAAGAAGAGTTAATTCGAAAATCAACTGCTTCTAAGATTATTTTTCCTCGAATGGCAGTAAAAAATTGGCCCAAAAGTAGTTTCAAGTACTTTCTCACGACCATTTTTTCAAGACAAGCAATCACAACACGCTCTGTCATAGCGCATATATAAATACGCAACAGCCTTCATGGAGGAAGATGATCATCAATACACAAACCGTTCTCTGCCTTGATCTAGATCTAAGACAGGCTGGGCGATTTCTCGTGTAGACAGCAGTATAACAAGTGGCACTTGTCAATTTTGAATTTTTTCGTTTTAAAGGCGATAGTATGCGCTATTTGCGTTTTCAGCAATGGCTTACAAAAATGAAGATCACAACAGATAAAGTCAATGTCTCACAAGAAGAGATGATTAAGACGGTGTGTGCAAAAGAATACAATCCAAAAGATGACAACGAAGCAAATGCTTTAGCAATTTTATATTTAGTTAAAGAAGGGAATGCGCATGTCTAATGCAATGCCATGGATAAGATTCCTTTTGAATGACTGGAACAGTGAGATAGATGGAATGACATGAGAACAAAGAGGCATTTATATAACGCTTTTCATTCGCATGTATGACAAAAAAGCACCAATTAAAACAGATTTTGAAATGCTTGCCCGCGCTTGCAATTGCTCGCAAAAAAGTTTGCAACTATTGTCGAATATCTCATGAAGAATGATAAACTTCTTGAGAAAGATAATGGTTTGTCGAATACGCGCATTGAAGAAGAGCTAAAAGATTTTACTGATAAAAAAGTGCACATATCGCAAATTCATAGTGAGGCTGGAAAAAAGGTGTACAATAAAAAACGCTATAAAAAACATTTTAATGATTTTGCTGAAGCAAACGCTAAGCAAAATCAAGCTATAAAGAACCAGAATAAGAATATATATAAACTAAAACTATCATTTTAGCAAAAAAACTGCTTCTGAAAATTTAGAAACAAACGAACAGGTTGACGAACCAACATAGGTTGCTGCTGTTGAGACCACATCAGAGCAAATCGAAACGGGTGTAGAAAACCAACCTTTCATTCACGAGCAAGAGAACATTACGAAAAAAGCTAAACGGGTTAGAAATGACAGTGGCTGTCGTACCCCTGATGATTTCGAACCTGTTTATGATTTCGCAATCGAAGAGGGATTGCCTCCAGAGCGTATCAAAGCCGAAATGGCAAAATTTCGAGATTTTTGGAAAGCTAGAACAGGCAAAGATGCACGCAAAACGGATTGGAAAGCAATGTGGCGCAACTGGGTGCAAAAAGCTATCGAGGATTTAGAGAACGGAAAAAACTATGGAAATCACTCTCAAAGGCAAAAAAGTGTAGATGAACGCATCTCAGACAGTATCCTTGATATCGGGCCTCGAGGTCACTTTGAAACACATTCACGAGATGATAACTCTGGAGTTTCCTTTAGTTTTGAAAAGTGGCAAGCATTGACACAACAGCAGGAAGCGATTGCCTTAGAAGCGTGTGATCAACTTCACGAATTGTTTTCAATAAAAGTGAGTAAAGAGGACATAACCAAGGCAATTCGGATGCTTTCGGTGTGGTTTAAAAATTTCGCAACAGACAGATCATGAAGGTATGGCGCTTACCTATGGAATGGTTTTGGAAAGTGTTTCTGCGTGGTCACTCATAAAAACGGTTAAACGGATTTTATGCGATGAGTTAGAAGGTTTATCGGATACGTTTTTTCCAAGCACTCGTGAGTTAGTAAGATTATGTCGTGATTTGAAAAATAGTCTTTTGACGAAAGCCAATCTTGTACACTAGGCTGTTTTGAACACCCGTGAAAAAAGGCTGAAAGAAAAGGCAATGAGAGAGAATTCAAGACCACTCACGTTGGTTGAAAAGCAAGTGAAAAACACTGCAAATTAGCAAACTAATGAAAATTGCTGATCGTTTTGTGATTGGATGTGCATTTAAATCGACAAAATGGCACCGTACAGAGTGATTTAAAGATTTTATGATAAAAAACCTATCTTATAAAACGCTCTGTACGGTCAAATTTGAGGCAAATAGACAAATTTGTAAAATTAGGATTAAAGCATGTTCATTTTAAAACATCTATTCTTAAAAAACCGTAAACAACCCATGCGAAAGAGGTTTGTTGCAACGGCAGTGGGTATGTCCCATGGGGGATGGGACAGAGGAGTATTTTTACAACCTCTACAAATACGAAGACGGTACAAAAGAGTGTAAAAAGTTTGATGGTGATCAGTATTACAAAACACCTAAAAATGCGGATTTTAGTACCAAAGCGCAAGTAAAAGCATGGGTTTACGGTGGTGATATTCCGAAAAGCATTCTCAATTACGAACCTCTTATAGACGAAGATCAACAGAGAGATCAAAAAATTATCGAAAACCGCAAGAAATAAATATGTTTACAGATAAGCAGCTAAGAGCCTTGTTTGGTATTATAACTTTTATATTTTTATGTTTTTCAGAAATTAAAAAAATATTGACTTTATTCAGAGTATATTGCGTATTGCTCTAAATGCGCTTCTTAAACATTTGCACAAAAGCATTAAAAGCTATTGAATCATGGACTTTATGTTATATTTTTATATAATATTAGAGAGGGCGTTTTATGCACAACAAAATTACGTAAAGTTGGAGGATCCGTTATGCTCTCTATACCGCCTGCATTGTTTGATGTTCTTCATCTTACTGAAAATATGCAAGTGGGTTTGGCTATTGATAATGGACAATTGGTTGTAAAACCACAAATATCGCAAAATTACACTCTTGAAGAATTGTTAGCCGAATGTAATCCTTCGGACGATTTTGCGGATAAAGATGTAGAGTGGTTTGATGCTAAGCTTATTGGCAGAGAGCTCTTGTAATGAAGCGAGGTAAAATTTGGTTTGTATCGCTTGACCCAACCTCTGTCTATGAGAAAAAGGAACGCGTCCTGTACTGATTGTGTCACCGGAGGCGTTTAATCGTTTAACAAAAACACCCATTGTTTTGCCCATTACGAGTGGAGGAAATTTTGCTAGAATAGCAGGCTTTGCTGTTTCATTGGTGGGAACAGGGCTGCATACAACAGGTGTGATACGCTGTGACCAACCGCGTGCTTTAGATATAGTAGCGCGTAATGGAAAAAGAATGGAAACTATTCCATATATAATTATGGATGAAGTCTTAGCAAGGTTATCAACATTTCTTACTTGAATTTTTTCTACACTTTTAAATGTTTAAAAACACCAACTTTAGGTAAAAAGTAAAAAAGCATAAGATCATGATTTTTTTCTGCTGACAATCAGCTAATCAATTTTTCACAGAATAAAAATCAATATTTGACTAATGATGTCATTAATTATGACTCAAAAGGAGCCATAATGAAAGCTGTCATCACTACGTCAATGTGTGTTGTTGGAGACAATAAAAGCGCTGTTCGCTTTGAACCATTACCCCCAATAATCCATTTGTTGAAGTTTCTAATCAGGTCTACGCACGTCTCAAGCGCGCCAATGCTGCAAAACCTTTTGTTGACGTCAAAACAACAGCAAAACCTGAAAAGACAGTTGAACAAATTAAGCAAATAGAACAAGAAGCCACACAAACATCAACTGAATCAGCAGCCGAAGAAATTCCACCCGAAAAACCAAAAGCTTCTAAAGTTTCCAAGTCATTAACACCTACCCCCAAAAAGGCTTAGACGTTGAAGTTAATCATCCACCAAAAATGGTATCTTCAACAGGTGAAGGATACCTTCACCAGTCTTCAAGCACCACACCTTAATTGGGCTTTGCGTAATGCTCTAAACACCGCAGCAAAACAGTCGAACGCTTTACTGAAAAGCAAATTGCCGATGTTACATCTGCCCAATCAAAGCATGTTAAGCAAGGTATTTATATTAAAGAAAAGGCGACAGCAAGGTTTCTTGAGACAGATATCATTGGTTCTGGAACACCGATACTTCTTAAATTTTTTAAAGCAAAAGAACAAAACGCGGCGTGACTTACACAACTGTTTGGAAAAAAACAAATCTTGCCCATGTTTTTATCAAGGATGGGAGTTTTCCAAAGCGTGTTGATTTAAAAAAGATGAAGGGTAATGTTTTTCAAAGAGCGGATGGAGATCAATTCCCCATTGCAAAACAAGAGGAACCCTCAATTGCTAGGGTGATGTCAAAGCCAGAGATTACAAGTGCTATTGCACAATATGCCAATGAAAGATTAACCAAAAATATACAGAGACAACTTAAACGTCAAGAATATGCTGCCAACAAGAAAGGCTAGATCATGTTCTCAAGCTTTATCTATAT
>NZ_JBHIRN010000018.1:0-11980 GCF_042197205.1 Bartonella sp. AA2SXKL | reverse complement strand
AGAGCCACTCACACAAGCATTTCCATAAACCTTGCCATAAATTTTAGCACGACCATTAATAACAGCATAATTATAAACTTTTGCATGGCTATAAATGCAAGCAGAGCCAGAAACCTTGGCATGACCATAGACGCGTGCATAACTAAAAACCGTAGCATCATAAGAAACATGCGCATGGTCATAAATATGAGCATCAGCAAGAATGCGGGCACTACCATTCACATGAGCATACCCATAAACATTGCCATAAACATGAGCATTGCTATAGACAAAAGCATGGTCATAAACTTTAGCATATTGAGAGATAAAAGCTTTTCCATAGACCTCAGCATTGCCATAAACTTGACCACAGACTTGAGAAAAATGGCGTATTTTTGCATTTTCATACACTCTTGCATGACCATAGACACAAGCCTCATCATACACCCAGCAATTACCATCATGGGATAGGTTAACTTCCTTTTCAATAAAACCGCTTTCATGGCTGGTGTTTTGTATGTTGACGATTGACCAATGAGAGCACCCCAGAGATTAGGAACAACAATCCAATCATCATGTTGTTTTGGAGCACCACGCACGCCATTGCCAATAACAGCAGCCAAGGCACAGAGAGCAGAGACAGCAATAAAATCGAGCGGGGTTTGTTGACGCTCTGAAACGTCATAAACATAATCCATGAATGGCATTGGGAGCTGTAATAGGTCAAAAGGCTCGACGGGTAAGAGAGCCGTAGCAATCGCTTTTAATTCCCCCAACCATTTTGTTGCAAGGCTTGTTCATAAGGTCTGTCGCAACATTGGGGGCTGGCAAATATAATGATGGTGCCAGCTTGCTTCTTCATAAGCGGAAAGTAAGGTGGTATATGCGCCATCTGCTCTTCACTCAACAAAAAGGAAAGCCTCAAAATTAATAGCTATGAACCTAAACTTATGGGTAAAAATACAGATCAATTATAAGCGCAAACTCTAAAATCAAGTGCTACTCATAAAGGGGTAGCGTCAGAAATAAACAGTTATTATTTTTTATAAAAAATAATGGACAATTTAAGATAATTATGACAAAACATGCGTTAAGATAATGATAACAAAATGCGGGGGACTGTATGAATAATACCAATGTTAAAAAACGACCATTTTTAATCGAAAACGAGATCACTAAATTAATTGATCAACATAAATGTATCAGGGTTCTTGAATCTCATAGTTTTCTTTCTGCTTCTGTAGCTGCAAATGCTGTAATTAGTAACAACCATAGTACAAATGAAAAATATCATGCATTGTGGTCTAGCTCTCTTACAGATTCAACTGTTGATGGCTTACCAGATATTGAAATTCTTCCGCTACCCAATCGTATAGCCAAGGCGAGAGATATTGCTAATAAAGTTTGTCTTCCTCTGATAATAGATGCTGACACGGGCGGCCATCCTGAGCACTTCAAAATTCATGTTAGAGAAATGGAGCTTTCTCATTTGTCTGCTGTAATTATAGAAGACAAAGAAGGATTAAAGAAAAATTCATTACTAGGTAACGATATATTTCAAATTCAGTCATCAGCCGAAGACTTTTGTAAAAAAATTACCGCTGGTGTAGAAACGAGGAGAAAACGAGACTTATTAATCATTGCTAGGATTGAAAGTCTTATCCTTCAACAAGGAATGGATGATGCCCTTAGTAGAGCTTCAGCGTACCTCAAAGCAGGCGCTGATGGTATCATGATTCACAGTCGCCAAAAAACGCCTGATGAAATATTGGAGTTTGCAGCTAGATTTCGTAGCAAATATCCTACAGAAATTCTTGTTTGTGTACCAACAAGTTTTAATGAAATTACATTTCAAGATTTAAAAGCTGCTGGCTTTAATATTGTAATTTATGCAAACCATATGTTGAGAGCATCATATGCAGCTATGCTGTCAGTGGCTCAAGATATTCTGATGTACGGTAGGACTAAAGAAATTGAGAGTAAATGTGTAAACGTTGACACCATTTTGAAAATGATCCCTGGGACAATTTAGGCTATGAATATAGTGAGTAAATTTATTGAGCACGGCATCAGTTTTTTTGCTGGTGTCCCAGATAGTGTGTTAAATGAATTCTGTCAGAATTGCTTATATTTGCCCCAAGATCAACATGTGATTGCAGCCAATGAAGGAAGTGCTATTGGTTTAGCGATTGGTCATTATCTTGCCACTGGGGTGCCGGCAGTAGTTTACATGCAAAATTCTGGCCTTGGTAACGCTATAAATCCTATACTATCAATGGCACATGGTTCTTGTTACTCAATTCCAATTATCTTATTAATTGGTTGGCGCGGAATGCCAGAAACAGCAGATGAACCACAACATAGAAAAACAGGAGTTATCACTCAAGAGTTATTAACATTACTTGATATTGAGTATGCTGTACTTGAAGAAGGGAATGAGCTTACGAGTATAAAGAAAGCTGTTTCTGTAACTCATAACGGCCGTTCATTTGCTATTTTAGTACCACCAAGTAGTTCTAAGGAAAAAATGAAGAGAACCGCTTCTGAATCTCCCATGTCCCGTTTGGATAGCCTTAAAGTCATCTTTGAATATGCTGACAAAAATGATTTATTCGTTGCCTCAACAGGATACACTGCTCGTGAAGTGCTTTTATGTATGAGTGAACGTAAAATGAACACTGATAACCTTCTAATGATTACTGGAGCCATGGGGCATACTTCACAAGTTGCGTGGGGGATAGCCAACCAATTAAGACATAAAAGGGTATGGTGCTTGGAAGGAGATGGATCGTATTTAATGCATTTAGGGGGCGCAACGACCATAGCTACGCGTAATACTAATAATCTGATTCATGTTGTTTTAAATAACGGCCTTCACTCCTCTGTTGGTAACTCACCCATAACGGCACATAAACTTACATTATCCAATATAGCTAAAGCATTCAATATTGACGATTCCATAAGAATTGAAACAAAAAAAGATTTAATTGATGTTCTTCAAAGCATGCATTTGCCAAGATTTATTGAGATAATGATAAATACTCATGAACAAAACAGTCTGCCCCGTCCCTCTAATAACCTAATTGATCTAGGCCATGCTTTCCAAAAAGCATCCAAAAGGTAAAATCACTATGAACGAATTCTCTGAACAGATTTTATTTACTCCAGGCCCAGCCAACCTGTCTGCTTCAGTGCATAAAGCAATGATAATTGATTATGGCTCTAGGACTAATTTATTTGGGAAAATGACTCGTCAAGTAAATTCCTATTTAAATAAAATTGCTCCTGACAGTAATCTTGTTCCTGTAATGTTGCAGGGAAGTGGAACTTATGCCGTTGAAGCTATGATTCAGACCTTGATCCCAAGTGATGAATCATTGCTTATCATTATTAATGGTGCGTATGGAACTCGAATGGTTGCAATCGCAGAAAAAGCAGGTAAGAAGTATGAAAAAATTGAGTTTCCTTACGAGAAAAAGTTATCAAGTTTTGATGTTGAAAGTCATATAAACAATTTCACTGGTAAATATGTGGCGATTGTACATGGAGAAACCACAACCGGGGTAATGAATGATATACTAAGCATTGAACGAGCTACAGCTAGCGCCGACAAATTACTACTTATTGATGCAATGAGTACATTTGGTTCTTACATATGGAAGCTCCCAATCGATAGCTCTGTTGTTTCAGTTGCTGCCTCATCAAATAAAGCTTTAGGCGGGCCACCTGGAATTGGGATAGTCTATGTCCATAAGAGTTACACAAAAAAAAGTTATGCATCATCATTAACACTGGATTTGGTTGACCAGTATGAAAGTTTTCAGCAGACTGGCGAGTGGCGATTCACACCACCAACTCATGTTATGAGTGGTCTATTGGAAGCCTTGAAAGAGTTAGAGCATATGGGTGGTGTCGCTACTCAAATGCAAAGACATATTAATATTAGAAATACAATTGTTGATGTTTATACACGCTTAGGCTTCATGCCACTTTTAGACAAAGGAGACATGGGGCATGCAATTGTAACATTTTTTAGATCAGGATGGGATTCTGATGAAATTAATGAATATGCAGCTTATTTAAACAGTAATGGCTGTGTCATTTATGGCGGTAAAGTTTCAAATAAATCCACTTTCAGAGTAGGTTGTATTGGAACGATTGATAGCAACGCAATCCAACGACTTGAAAGATTAAGCTATCAATATTTGCTAGAGGAAAAGTAATGAATGAACTTATAGTTATTGGAATGTCACGCAATCAAGGCGCACGTTTTTTTGAACAAGCTAAGAAGCGTGGATACAAGATTATACTATTAGAAGAACAGTCATTCTTAGAAAGCAATAAACAATTGGTATCTAATGCCAATAGTACTTTGGTTATTGAATCAAAAAAGCGAGACAAAGCTAGAAATATTATAGAGCTCCTTGGGGACAATCCTCCTCAAAAAATCTTCACATATGATGAATTATCAGTTGAATTAGCCGCAGCTCTAGCTGAGAGTTTAGGGGCTACGACCATAGGAAATGAGGTAGCTGCAATTGTTAAAGACAAAGCTAAGTTACGAGAAATTTTTTCAGCTACTGGCTTACCTCAACCTGTCTCATATATTTGTTCGAGTGAAGAAGATGTTATAAATTTTATAGATTTATCTAATTTTGATAAGTTTATTATAAAACCCAAGCATGGATTAGGAAGCCAAGGCGTTTCATTAATAACTAGCAAAACCGATATTTATAACGCCATATCAAAACTCAACCAAGAAGATAGAAGTGACTTCCTTATAGAAGAATTTATCGAAGGTAAAGAATTTAGTGTAGAAGGTGTGATTGTTAAAGGCAAGCCTATTTTCTTTGGTGTTACTGAAAAAAAAATAATAGATAATGGTACATTTATAGAAGTTGGCCACACGTTTCCTGCCCCTATTACTACACAACTTGAAAAAGAAATTTATGATTCATGGACTAAGGCTATCAATGCTCTTAATTTTAACGTTGGTTTATTCCACGCCGAGTGTTGGGAAACGTCAAACGGCATTGTTCTAGGCGAAATTCATGCTCGTCCAGGAGGAGACTTTATTCATTGGCTCCAAGAATTGGTAACTGGTATAGAAACTTATGGAGCTGGATTGGACTCTCACTTCAATCCAGATAATCTATCTACTGTAACGGTTGAAAAGAATGGCGTTGCTGGCATCAGATATTTTCTCCTACCAGAAGGTGAAATCAAATATATCGGTAATGTAACAGAAGCAGCAGCACATCCATCATGTGTAAGATTAAATATGCCATTGAAAGTAGGCAATAAAATTAATGAGATAAAACATTGGAAAGACCGAGAAGCTGTTGGCTATATGATATGTCACGCTAAAGATCGCAATTCACTAGAAGATGCATTTGATCAAATCGTAAAAATTTTGTCAATAGAAACGTGTTAAATCTATGCAAAAACTTTTTTTTGATTACACCATTTTTGCTTTTGCGTTTTTATCTGTAAACGCTATTTTCCCAGTATATTTCACAGATATACTAGAGATAAATAGTAGTCAAGTTGGCCTCTATTTATTATTTGGTTCATTCGCATCACAAGGTGCACGTATTCTTGGCGCTCCGCTTATTTCTTTACTACCTATAAAAATAGCATATCCTGTCCTTTGTGGTATTGGGGCAATTGGTTACATTATTTTAGCAGTATCATCATCAAGTTTCTTTATATGTTGCGCTTTATTGATGATTGGATTTGGGTATGGAAGCAATAGTATTTATACAAAAGCTGCTTTAGCAGATCCTTCGTTACCTAATACATTGAACTATCGTTATGCAAAATTAAATGTGTGTTTAAACGTATCTGCTGCTATTGGGCCTCTAGTCGCAACATGGCTTTTTAGTACAGTTGAGCCTTTGCTCCCATTTATGATCTCAGCCGCACTAGTTTCAATAGCGGGGTTGGTAGCACTTCGTAGCCACAATAATAAAGTAAGTATATCAAAGCAGAGCAATCTATTAATTACCTTTAAAGCTCATATTTGCAGTCTGCCACTTAATTTAACATTTTTGTTGACAGTTATCATGTGGGCTACTTATGCACAAATATATTCTTCTGTTCCCTTGTTCGTTAACGAGCAATTAGGAGTTTTTCAATGGTTCGGGCTATTATTAACATTAAATGCAATACTGGTTATATTTTTTTCAATCCCGATATCTAAATTTTTTACAAAAATAAATACAACTGAATTCACGCTTTGTGGCATTGGGTTTATCTTATTTGCTTTTTCGTTCATTTCCATGTATTATTTCAATAGCTTATTTATGATTGCAGTCGCTGTAAGTGTTTTTACTTTTGCTGAAATATTAATAATTCCTGCTATTTCCTCAATTCTAATAACATATATACCTGATGGTATGCGTGTAGGTATCCTTAGTTGGAATGCTATAGCAGTTGCTCTTGGTGAAGGCTCGGGAAAATGGATTGGCGTAAATGTTATTGCAAGTTACAGTCAGTTAAAAGGGAATAATCCGTTTCTATTACTAATGCTTCTTCCTCTTTCCGGTATTGTTCTTATTATTACATTTAAGTTTATTTTAAATACAAAAATAGGGGGTACTAATGTCCGTTAAAATCGGTATTATTGGCTGTGGCCTGACGGGTCTTTGTCTTTTAGAGAGAGTTCTAGGTTGGAGAAAAGCTGGTTTCTCTAATGTTAGTAGCGTACATATATTTGACTTACCAAATCGATTTGGTGGAGGCGTTCACTATAGAGGTCAAGCAGTATCTAACCATTTAAATAGAACTGCTGGTCAACTATCATTTGGAGCAGACCACAGTCATAAGATGTTAATTCAGCATATTAATGAAACAACTGCTAATTGGACATTATTCAGCCGTTGCATAGATAAGTACAGCCAAACTAAAGATGATAGATATCTTATCAATGAACAATCTTGGGTTGATAGAAGCCTATTAGGAGAAATCGCCTTTGATGTATTTAATGACATCATATCAACATTACGCAACCTTAGTGTACAGGTTACTATAGTGCCGTCTTATGTTGAAAAAATTACTATTGATGATAGCGAAGTGGTTATTCAAACAAGCTCAGAGTCACTAAGATTATCACACGTAGTTCTGTGTACAGGTCATTCAGAGCAAGATAATAAAGATGAAACCGCTAACTTGTCAATAAACGAAGGCAACAAAGAGGGTGGCTGGTACTTATCAAATATCTTTCCAGTTGAGGGCGGAGAGCTTGAACGTTTTGAGACTGATAGTTCTGTAGCAATTCGAGGGATGGGGCTGGTCTGTTTAGATGCTATATTAAAGCTAACTGAAGGTAGAGGAGGATATTTTTATCGCGATGAAAACTTCCAATTATTGTATAAAAAAAGTGGGTTAGAACCAAAAAAAATTTACCCATTTAGTCGAAATGGTTTTTTTAATTTTGCAAGACCATTTGATGAAAAAATCTATGATCATTCATTAGTTCATACTGCGATTATCTTTAACCATGATTTAATTAAGAGAATGCGGGAATCTAGAGGTAATGAGGTAGGACAATTGGATTTTACGAGGGATATTCTTCCAGCGCTTATTTTAGAGTCAGCTATAATTTATTATTCAACCATTTTTGGCAAAAGATTTATTGATACTAACATCAAATCGATCCAATTTATTATTAATAATCATATAAATACGGTAGGAGAATTAAAAAAGAACCCGCACACATATTTGGCCGATCAACTTAATAATGTGGCTAATGATTTTTTCAAGAGTAATCCAGAGATTGATTACTCAAAAATCAATGATGGATTATATGATGATAAATATTCTCGGTTTGACTCCTTTCGATTCGCATGGTTAGATATTATAGAACCCAAAGCCTCCAAAGACTTTAATGATAAACATCTGAATTCGTTAAGTGCTTTGTATAATGATATTTATGACGCTAAGTTAGGGAATATTAAAAATCCTCGAAAAGCTGCTATTGATGGTGCTTGGCGCGATCTAAGAAATGTTCTACGAAACGCAGTAGAATTTGGTGGTTTAACTGCTGCATCTCATCGCGAATTTGTTGATATCTATTTCCCTTTAATAAATAGAATTACTGTTGGTACTTCTTTAAAAGTGATGGAAAAGATTGCTGCACTTGCCACTGCAAAAATAGTGGACTTATCAGAGTCGAAGGCGCCTAACTTGCAAGCAAAGGGAGGGAAATGGCATTTGGGTAATATACGTTCAATTGATTATCTTGTTAATGCCCGCATACCACGTTTTTCACTTAAAAATAGTCGCAACAATTTACTAAAGACCTGTTTTAAAGATGGAATATTGAGGGAATGGAGTAATGATTTAGTGCCTGATGATATGTATATGCCGGGAGGTGTTGATATTCATCCTATAACCCATGCCTGCGTGTATTCTTCAGGTCAAATTTCTAAGAATGTTTTTATCATTGGCCCACCAACTGAAGGCCCCCATTATTTCAGATCCGCTGCAGTGCGACCTAACACAGCAGATCCGTTACCAATTTATGCAGATAAGATATTGGCTTCAGTGCTTAATATTTGATAGAAGATGTTGAAATATGCGTACTGTACTTTTTATAAATGGCCGTAAAAATCAGATTGAACGCCTTGAACAACATTCAGCAGCCATGAGATTAGATTTAAACGTTGTTAATATAGCTGATGAATGGCCTACTTATCTCAATCAAATTGTAGCTGATTATCGTGTTATTGATACCTCAGATATTGATCTTTCAATCCGTACAGCATTTGAATTAAATGAAATCTATAATTTCATTGGTGTCATATCTTGGTCAGAAAAAGACACTATTCTTCGATCTAAAATAGCTGCCGCCTTAGGACTACCGGGGATGGATCCAAATGATGCTCTAGCGTGTCGGAATAAAGTTGCAATGCGGACACGTCTGGATTCCATAGGGCATGTTAACCCGAAATTTTCTGCTGTACATGATAGAGAAACACTTATGCGAGCAGCGGAATACATTGGTTTTCCATCAGTTCTGAAGCCCGCTGCGGGTTCAGCATCACGTGGTATTTTTATTGTCAATAATACTAGCGAATTGAAACACGCTTTTTTAAAGCTGCAAAATATTATTTCTAAAACATATGATGCTGTTTTTAGTGGTTTCGAAGGTAAAATGATTTTAGAAGAAATGTTAAACGGCCCAGAAATAAGTGTTGAAGGCTTCGTTCATAATAAACAAGTTAGCATTGTTGGGATAACTGATAAATGGGTTTCTTCTCAATTCAAAATCGAAGTTTGTCACGTACATCCTTCAAAAATAAATGGAGCACAAAAGAAAGAAATTTACGATTATTCGAGCCAGGTAGTTGCTGCATTAGGAATTGATAATACTCCATTTCATTTAGAAGCTAAGCTTACACCTAATGGCTTTAAAGTGATTGAATGTGCAGCCCGACCTGCTGGCGATTGTATTACAACTAATGTTTTACCTTTAACTTTACTTGGCCCACATGTAGAAAACTGTATCCGTTCTTATATAGGTGAAGCTCCAATTAAAATTAACAAGCCTAAGTATTATGCTGCATCTAAATTTATTTTCGCTGATAAAAATGGTGTTTTTATAGGTATTTCAAATTTAGATAAAGTTTTAGCCATACCTTATGTTGTTGGAATTCAAATTCATTTGAAAACAGGCGATACTGTATCTATACCACCGAGAGAATTCTTAAACCATCGTGTTATGACATGTCTTTTGCGTGCTACTACTTGGGAAGAAGTTGTATGTTCTAGTAATAAAATTGATGAACTAGTTAAAATATCTATAAATTAATGATATATTTTGGTAGAAACGTAAGAAGTATCATACATAAAAAACTAATAAAGTCAATATGTTGAGTGCAATTATTTTATATGAATCCACTTAAGAATCTATAATTTTATACGTGATTCATTTGACCATTTTTTATATAAGATTGCCATGTATGAATAGACCATAAAAAGCAAATCATGATGCAAATATTATAACGCATGTGTGTATTCAAATGAGATGAAAAGCCGATATCATTCATAACAGTTTATAAATTTTATGATACGTTTTTATCACAACACAAATCGTATTGTTTAAAAATTTAGTCGTTTGAAATTTTCAATACTATACGTTTAAAGATCACATCTTGTTTTAATGATTGGATTGTTAATCGCATGATAAAAACATAAAATTACAGTTCTCAAAATTGAGAAGCGTAAAATCTAAAGATGTTATCACAACATTAGATTATCCTATAAGAAAGTATCGTTTGAAACTGTCATAAGCTTATAGGTTTTAATTCATAAGGGCGCATAAAGGATTTTGAGAGAAGATTGATTTTAAAGCGCTTACTAAAAATTTAGAAAATGATAGGCAGGTATTATATAGATATTATCATTATAACAGATATGAAGTTCAAAACGTTATATCTTATGATCAAAAGCTTTTTAATGAATATAAAGCAAGAAGGCTATCAAAAAACGTTTTAAAAGTTATTGTTTAAAAATACGAAGCCAAATGGGGTCAATCCAAATTTGGATTGAGAGATTTTAGTCACCCCAAATTTGGAAGCACCTATTGAGACAAGATAAGCAGGTAAACTTCAAAACCATTGTAACATCATAAGGCATGAAATTTTTCTAAATTTTGAGTCAAAAGCGACAGTGTTTAAAGAAGGCTCTATTTTAAAGTTAACGCGCTCGAATTTGAGCTGGTTGATTTTAACGAGCCCCAAAATGGACCGGCTAATTTTTAAAGAAATTAGCTTTTAAAGAAAAGTACAAATACGCTTATGAAAGCTCTTTAAATGCACGTTTAAACGTTTGAAACATAAAATGAGATCTTTATAAGAAACGTTAAAACTTTTTTTTATCACAGTTATAACCTAGTTATCATTTGCTCTTAAGAACGTTTCATTTATGAAAAACGAAGATCTAGATTTCACAGCAGAGCAAAATCTTGAAAACCTTACATTTTATAAAAGCGGTTGTTTTTGTCTTATGAGAGATTGTTTTAAAAACCAATGCTCGTAAATGTAAAAGAACGTTTTTAAAAAGACATTTGTTTAATAAGCATTTTTTTTGATTGGATTGATAAAGCTACCAAGCGTTTTGATAGGTTTGATTTTAGACAACGTGTTAATTGAATTCACTCAGCTCGATTTTGAATTTAATATTTTGAAACGTTTTAAAAGAAGCATTTTGATCATGGGCTTTGTTTTCAATGAATCTCTTTAAAAGATAAAGACGTTATGATTAATACGTTTGAGAGAAACAAAAAGCATTTATAGGCTCTCTCATTCAAATGAGTGATTAAAGATCATATGCATCATTTACGTTCCTTTTGATAAGTTTTCATATCTCTCATAGAGCGCTTGCAATATGATACGTTTTGTATATATGCATTCATTACTCCATTGTGGATGATTCATTTTAATCAATAAGAAACGCTATTTGAAAGCCGCGTCATATCATTTGACACGGCTTTTTTTATGTTACTCTCTCTTTTATGATATGTTTATAGCAATGCATTTTATATGCGTTTATACACCATAAAGAAAGCACGCCCCCCATGTCTCTTTTTATTCTGTTTGATCAGTTATATTGACAACATTATTCCTTTCATAAACCTCACAATTTTTTGGAACCAACCTTACTTTGCTTTTTTTATTGATTTTTGCATTGCCATAAACAGAGCCATAAATCTCACAAGAGCCACTCACACAAGCATTCCCATAAACCTTGCCATAAATCTTTGCACGACCATTAATAACAGCATAATTATAAACTTTTGCATGGCTATAAATACAAGCCGAGCCAGAAACCTTGGCATGACCATAAACGCGTGCATAACTAAAAACCGTAGCATCATAAGAAACATGCGCATGGTCATAAATATGAGCATCAGCAAGAACGCGGGCACTACCATTCACATGAGCATTACCATAAATATTGCCATAAACATGAGCATTGCCATAGACAAAAGCATGGT
>NZ_JBHIRN010000017.1:0-18305 GCF_042197205.1 Bartonella sp. AA2SXKL | reverse complement strand
CGAATGGTGTGTTTTCAGGAATGCGAGTTTCCATGTTTTATCTCCTTGAATATGCTGGAGATACAATGCCTTTTTGCTAATTATGTTCCAAAAGTGAATAGATATGCGCCAAAAAGGAATAGGAAAATACTTTAAACAAATGTTTGTTATGAGAAGTAAAATGTGGCTATACAATCCAAAAGACCTCACTTATGTCTGAAAAAAGGCGGTCTATCCGTATACTATTATCATATTATCATAGAATTTCTCATGAGAGAGAATAATTTAAAAAAACTGGATACTATCGTTTATTGGTTTCTAGCTTATAAAGTAGGGGGTATATCTGCTTATTTTTATAAAAGTGTTACTGTTTTTATGGGAAGAATATTTATAAAATGAGATTAGAAGGCGCATTTGAAGATAAAAATAAATATCAGTAATGTTCAATTCATAGTGTTATAAAAGATCATGGATTAAGTTAAATAAAAAGCTTATTGAATTGTTATGACATCATATTTGTTAATATGTTACACGATAATTTTTTGATATTTATCTTAGATGAAGAGTTTTATGAAATGAGTAAGATATATTTGGTTGTGAGTTGGTTTGCAGAGAAAGCATTATATTTTATGGTATAGGGGATAGATCAAGATTTTTTACACAATTATTTGTGTTGATAGGGGTTTCAAGCTATTGTTGTGTTATGCGCCGTGTTTATACCATAGTGATTTTGGGGTAGAGACGTTAGAGATTGTTTTTCTGCTTTGCGTTTTGTCGATCAACTTTGATGGATATTGTATAGAAAGTGGGACTGTTGCCGTGGAGAGAGAGATTATGCTTTTGCTTATAATATCAATGAAAAAAGCAGCGGAAGATTACGGCAAAGTATTTGTACAGGAGAGCTTAGTTAGGGAATAACTTTTTAGCTCGTGAAGTTTGTAAAATAAAATGCTTTCTATAAGAAAAATAATATTTTTATAAAGTAAAATAATAACACTTTTAATAATTATTATTTGCATATATAAGCATAAAATATAATTATATTTAATTAAATACTATTTAATAACTACCTAAAAAGTGTGATTTTCTTTATGACTCATAAATATAACTTGCTATTCATTATACTTATCGTATGTTTATCGACGGGAGGGCTGATTTCTACCGATATTTTTTTACCGGCACTGGGCGATATGCGTCAATATTATCAAGTGACACAATCTCAAATTCAAAGTGCAGTGGCGGTTTTTTTGTTGGCATTGGCACTTGGACAGCTCATTTATGGGCCGCTGAGTGATAATTTTGGGCGTAAAAAAACACTTCTATTGGGCTTATTCTTGTGGTTATTTACGACACTTGGTGTGATTTATACGGTTCATATTCACGCTTTTCTTGTGTTACGTTTTTTGCAAGGTCTTGGTGCTTGTGCGGGACTTGTCTTAAGTCGTGCAATTATCAATGATTTGTTGGATAAAAAAGCGGCTGGAAAACTTTATTTGATTGTTTTCCCTTTTATTGGAATGTCACCAGCGCTTGCACCTTTCATTGGTGGACTTTTGATACAAGCTTTTCATTGGCAGGCAACTTTTATCTTTTTAAGCTTTTTTATATTTTTGACCATTTTGCTATGTTGTTTTGTGCTAAGCGAAACTCTACCCCCTCAAAAACGGCAGCATTTTTCTCCTGTAGGATTAATGAAGGCATATTTAGGCGTTTTCAGAAATAAACAATTTATTTTTTATGCACTTATTCCGTGTTTTTCTTACGCTGCCTATTTTGCTTATATTGTGGAGTCGCCTTTTTTACTCACGACTTTGGGGTTATCGCCGATACACATTAGTTATAGCTATATTGGTGTCTCGTTTCCCTATATTTTGGGAAATCTTTTGGCGCGATGGTTTTTTGAACGCGAGTCTATGGAAAAAACTGTGGGGAGAGGGTACATTATTTTTGTGATAGGTGGTGTGCTGTTTGCTTTGCAAATGTATCTAAGCCCATGGCCCCTTGTGACAAGTTTTATGGCTATTGCTGTTCTTACTTTTGGAAATGGTTTTTTATTGCCGTTAGGAACAGCGTTGGCTATTTCATCGCATCCGAAAGCTGCGGGAGCGGCTTCTGGTGTTATGGGATCTTTGCAATTAGGAAGTGCGGCACTCAGTGCAGCGGTTATCGGAAAAATCTCTGGTCATAGCCCACGGGCTATGGCAACTTTGTTAGCTGTGTGTTGTATGATTGGTTTTATCATTTATATTCAAAAAGCGCGTCATTTTATGACTTCAGAAATAAGCTGAGTAAATGATAAAAAGAAAGCATTATGCGGAAATGCTTTTGATGTTTTACACAAATGGGGCACCTGTACATTAGATGAATTTTTTTATTAAGTTGCTGGATTGAGTGGGTTTAAAATTTGTTACAAGCTTAGTTTGAGTTTAACAAATCGATTATTATGGGGGGAGAATATGAGCCTAGAGTTTCAACATATTTTCATTATATTGGGTGGGAAAAGTTCTGGCTCTAATGCATGTTTAAAATAAGGGGAGGAATTGATCAATGAGCCTTCCTATTATTATTCTTTCTCCTGTAATGCCAATTTGGGATGGTGGTGTTTTTTGTTCTCCATTGACAAAGCTATGTTCAACAAAAGGATTCCCTGTCACTCTGCTGGATACGCTTTCTCTTTTTCCTAAGGGTTCTCATGTTCTCAATTATTCTGCTGTAGACATTTTATCTTTTATGGCAGAAAAACTTAAAAGCTATTTTAAAGAGCCCGCAGTGCTTGTGGGATTTTCTATGGCTGGAACATTGGTACAAATATTGGCAGTACAGCTTCCCAATGTTCAAGCTGTGCTTGCTGTGAATGCGCCTGGCTATCCAGATAAGGTTTTGCAACGGCGCCTTGGAGATATTCTTGCCTCCTTAGAAAATAATGATTTATCGGGGGCTTTGGAAATACTCAATGGTTTTATGCATCCTTCTGGCGTTATGAAAAAAAGAGCCTTATTGGAGATTCCTGATGAACAAAAAAGCGTGGCAATTGAACGCATGACAAGAGGCTTTAAACTCTTATTGATGATGGATGCTAGAGATGAGTTAGTTAAGTATAAGGGGAAGTTTTTAGCTTTAGTGGGAGAAAAGTCGCAACTTGCAACGGTAAATAATCAGACGAAAAGTCATAATCTGAACCATGAATATAAGATTATCTCTGGTGCTGGTACGCGTTTGTGGGAGGATAATCCTACTATGACGGATGCAGTCATTGATGAGTGGATGGAGGGACTATGAAAAAGAAAGTTCTTGTATTACCTGGTGATGGGATAGGACCAGAGGTTTGTGATGCTGCGCTGATGGTTTTAGAGCAATTCCAATTGCCGATTGAATTAACTTATGGTGATATTGGTGTTGAATGTTGGAAACGGGAAGGAGATCCTATCCCTCAAGCGACTTGGCAAAAAATTACTCAGAGTGATGCTATTTTACTTGGTGCTGTGACCCGTAAAGGAAAAGAGGCGGCTTTAAAAGAACTTGCTCCGCATTTTAAAGAGAAAAACCTTGCCTATGTTTCTCCCGCACTTCAACTTCGCCAAAAGTTAGGTTTGTTTGCGAATATACGTCCTGTAAGATACATCTTTGGTCCGAGAAAACCTTTTCATTTTTGTGTTATCAGAGAAAATAGTGAAGGCCTTTATGCTGGATTGGATTTTCGGGGTATTTCTCCTGAAACAGCCGTTTGGCTAAAACATCCAAATTTGACAAAATATGGGCTTGAGGAAGCAGCGTGGACAGTCCGTTTGCAGACACGCTTTGGTTTAGAGCGGTTATTTGAATACGCTTTTTCTTATGCAAGGAAATATAGCTTTAGGCGAGTTACTTTTGCTGATAAGCCCAATGTTATGCGAGAAAGTGGACAGTTTGCTCAGGAAATTTTTGAGAAGATTGCGCAAAACTATCCGGAAATTGAAGCAGATATTCATAATGTTGATGCGGTTGCTTTGTGGATTGCAACCAAGCCAGAGCGGTTTGGTGTGATTGTTGCTGAAAATATGTTTGGCAATATTCTCTCTGATCTTGGCTCTGGGATAATGGGGGGATTGGGGTTTGCATCTCATGTGAATGTGGGGAGCGAGATTGCTTGTTTTGAACCTGTTCATGGAAGCGCACCACGTATTGCTGGACAAAATAAAGCCAATCCTTCTGCGATGCTTTATACCACGGCTTTACTCTTAGAGCACTTAGGCTTTAAAGATGCAGCAAAACAACTGTCTGAGAGTGTTGATCAGGTTATTCGTGCTGGAAAAACCGTTACCTATGATCTTGGAGGTATAGCCTCTACCCGTCAAATGGCTGAAGCTGTTCGCAATTCTCTTATGAATTCTGTCTTTGTTCATCGTGCTGCCATTATTACTATTGGTGATGAACTCCTTTCAGGACAATATTTGAATACAAACTTACAAGATTTAAGCCAAAGCTTGAACAAGAGAAATATTCAAGTTACACGTCATTTTGTTTGTGCTGATCAATTACAGCAAATCAGTGAGACTGTTGTTTCTTGTCTTGGACAAGAAGATCTTATCATTATCAGTGGGGGATTGGGACCAACATCAGATGATAAAACACGCGATGGAGTTGCTCAAGCTGTAAAGCAGCCTTTGGTACATCATGAAGATGTTTGGCAAACAATAAAAGGTCAATTACAACGATTAGGGATTTTGGTGGATAAGAGTAATGCACGTCAAGCATTGTTTCCTGAGACAGCAACTGTGCTTGATAATCCTACAGGCACAGTACCAGGGTTTTATCTCTCTTGCGATGGAAGTACACTTGTTGTTTTGCCTGGTCCACCATCACAGGCTCTTGCGCTTTTAGAGAATTATTTAGAACACAACGAGAAGAAATATTTTTCTGTATCGCGTGCGGAGTATGCATGGACTTTGATTGGAATTGATGAAAGTACTATTGCGCAGTGGGTTGATGATCATCTTGAAAATGAACCCTTTGAACGGCATTTTTTATGGAAAAGCCCCTATGTTTTGGTGCAACTGGTTGCTCAATCAGAAGCGCTCTTGGAACAACATTTCGTGGAAGCATTTGAAAATCATTTTCACCCCTATTTAGTTGGGGCAGAAGTTACTACTGCTTGTAAACAATTAGCGATGCATGCAGAGGTTCATTGGTTGGGCAATGATCCGCTGCTTTTAAAATATTTTCAGCCCATAGAAAAAGGTAAACAAGATATTCCTCTGCTTGAGGTTGAAGTGAGCCTAGAGCCTTCTTTGGAGACATTAGAAAATCAAGCAGAAAGCCTTGGACATGCTACCATAACTATACGGATGAAAGGTTATGGTGAGGATTATATTACTTTTCCCTATACGCGACCACTTTTAGGTGTCGTCTTACAAGAATATGCAGCCTGGGCTGTCTTAAAAAGATATTTGAAAATGGAGAAGAAAAAATGAACCTCTATGGGGATGTAAAATATTGCCTAAATTATTGAACGTTCTATTATAAGAAGTACTTTGATCCTTTTCTTCAGTGGTTTTTGTCTATAGGGTAATTTTTCTTTTGATGTGTCATTAAATGACTTTGATTGATTCAAGATTAAGAAAAACTTTACGATATTAGGCTCGCTATATCCAATATTTATAATGATTAATTATGATTATAAATCAAGATGTTATCTTTCATGGAGCCTATGACAAGGAATCCAGAGACGTCATGTACCGCAAGCGTTGTAGATAATTGAGATTCTTCTGAAAATCAAAAAGCGATGGTGTGAAAAGACAAGAAGTCGTGTCATTTACAGGAAAGCTTTGCAAATTTTATTGAACAATATGTCCGTGAAGAGTTTATTGCGAACATGTGCCGTTCTGTTATCTGATAATAAATTGCTGTAAAGAGCTCATAAAATTTTTCCTTTAAGTTTTTGTGTGATTGCATGATCGTTGGGTGTTCACTTCCGAGGGGCGATATTTTTCAATTTGATAACAGGAAGAACTATTTTTTTTGTAAGATGTGAAGATTTAAGGAGTGATCATTTTACGCTTTTGTTTTCTTTTTGATTGGTAATTTGTAGGAATTTTTTTGGGGAAAATATTTAATGTGGTTAAAAACATTTTATGCGTGTGTGGGAGAAAAATAAAAATGTGGTCTTAATTGTTGATAAGAATGTCAATATTTTTGATGAACAAATTTTAGTCGTAATTCTTAGTATCTAGATGGGAAGTTTATTGCATTTTTTAACAGTTCGTATTCTATCTGTTGTGATGCGCAGTGGTTTTTTAAGCAAAAAAGAAAGGGCTTTTATGTATCAGATTGATTACAACAGTTATCGTTCTGTCAAGAGTTTTAGTCGTCGCGTTCATTTTCTCGTTATGCATTATACGGCTATTGATTTTAAAGCCTCGATTATGGCGCTTACAGGAGAAAAGGTTAGTGCACACTATCTTGTTCCTGATCCTTCAGAGCAGACATATCGTGAGGCAGGCTTTAAGGATATGCGTATTTTTAATCTGGTTGATGAAAATGAGCGTGCATGGCATGCGGGTGTGAGTTCATGGGCTGGGCATAGTCATCTCAATGATGCATCTATCGGGATTGAAATCGTTAATTTAGCGACTTATCATGATGGGACGGGTATGTTTCCTCCTTATAATCCAATACAAATTGATGCTGTTAAGGAACTTGCCTTGAATATTTTTCAACGGTATCCCGATATTATGCCAACTGATGTGGTGGGACATAGTGATATTGCCATTGGAAGAAAAAGTGATCCAGGAGCAGCTTTTCCATGGAGAGAACTTTATAGCGCAGGTATAGGAGCATGGTATGATGATGAACTAAAAAGTCATTATCAAGAGCAATTCTCTAAGAATTTGCCACCCAAAGAAGATGTTTTGGCGAAGCTAAAATGTTATGGATATGACATTTCTGCTGCGTGTACCCAAACAGGATACAAAGATTTGATCCGAGCATTTCAACTTCATTTTCGTCAAGAAAATTATGATGGGATTCTAGATGTTGAAACAGCAGCAATTCTTTATGCATTGGTTGATAAGTATTTTCCGTGAATTCAATGCGTTTTAATTGAAAATATGGCTTATGATTACGTGTAAGCCTTTTTATTATCAGGAAAGGCGGCTTTTTGCCAATTGGCTTTATGTAAAAAGGGCATTAATCGTGTAAAAAATCCCCTGTAGGGTATAAGGCGTTTTATGGAAACATAACTCTGAAAGCTCTATGATTTGCAGAGATTAAATTTTATTGTTTCTTTGTCTTATATTTTTCTTCCTTTAAAAACGCATAAAGCCAAGATGTTGTGTATATGATGACATGTTCCTTACGCAGGGTAAAACGCTTCAAATAAAATGGATTTGTATTGTATATTTCCATGCTTGTTTTAAAGAAATGTCTTTTAGTGTGTATCACAACACATATTTTATAGCGACGTTCATAGAGAATATAATCTAAAATCCTCTATGAAGTGTATCCTCATTTTTATGCTTAATAAAAGTGCCTAGCACTATCGTACATTTTGTTAGATCTCAATGTTACGACAACCCTTGGAACTGAAAACGATACATAAAAGGGTTTTCTTTACTCGTTTTTATTCACACGGCTCTCTCCGCTTGTCGTGTACAAGTGAAAGGTTTTGGTTGATTGAAACATGCAAAATTATAAATTATGATTATAAATCAAAGTGATGCAGATTCAAGAAAAATAGGGGCATTTACAGATTGCTACTGATAGGGGGGCTATTCTTTAGAAGGGGAAGAGGTCAATTCATTTTTTTGAAGATATATCTCTTTTCTCTTTTATTGCTTTAGGGGATGTTTGCATCGTTTTGACAGCATGTTTCTTAATGATTAAGTTTTTTAATGAAGCAGTGTTATAAAACGTTGTGTTTTAGAGTGTTGATAGAAGACACATTCAGGCATATCAAAAACACAATGATATCTTGTTTTTTCAATATTTTATCTGTTCAGTGTAGAATTTATTTGAGAAGATCATGACCTAAATTAACAAAGGTTAGAAGTAAATTACCAAGAAAGACCAATTTGCTCATAAAGCAAAGGGGGTTATTCATGCTTTAAAGGGCAAGGAAGAGATTGTGTTTGAAGTGATGTGTAAAAGCCCGTGTGAGGTGCTCTTATCAAACATATCAGGTTAATCTTCTAAGAGTAGTTTTATGAAACTAAGTCGGTTTTTTTTCGAGAGACAAGACAATACGTATCAGGAAAAGATATTCATGATATTTGATTTCAAAAATAAAAACTGGCAAACCATGTTGCCAGTTTTTAAAAGCTGTAGCTTAAATAGGATTAGAATGAACGCTGTAAACGGATCATACCTTGAAAAGCACTTTTCTTATTGAATAAATGTTTTTCATCATTATTTTTATCCGTCACAACGCGATCATCGTTCCAAGAAACATAGGTTAATTCAGGTGTAATCACAAATCCTGGAACCAGCGTGTATGTAATATTTACAGAAGTTGCAAAGGTTTTTACAGCACTATAAGAAACTTGAGCATTCAAATTTGCTTTTGGAGTAAGCTTGTAAGTGGCACCCGCCCAAGCAGCCCATTTACCACCCCAGTTTGCATAAATTGTTGTGCTTTTTCGTGATAACTCATCATTTGCATTTACTGTGTAGTAATCAAGTCCATTTTTATAGCCAGCCATTACCCATAGATTGAAACGATCGTTGACATTGAAATCTGCACGTACTTTTCCAGCCCACTTTTTGTAGTAAGCATCATATGCTGCAACTGCTGAAAAACCACCCCATTTTTGCATGAACTTTATACCCAAAACCACATTCGGGGTGTAATTTTTAATTGCTTTACTTGGAAGAGTGCCCTCAGTGATAGAAACAAGCTTATCATCTTTATCAATGTAGTATCCTGTTATTCCTGGAAGAGAATCTGCATTATTGCCTAATTCAGCGCCGATAATAGCAGAAAAGCCGGAGTCACCACTAAAGGTGTAGGAAATAAAATTGGTGCGTGTTGTGCCAGCAGGTGCTATGCTGTCATCATTGAGAACATTTCCATAATCACCAGTCCAGCTGTTGAAAATTGTGTCATCAAGACCTACGCGAAAACCACCCAGTTCAATGTAAGCCGCGGCAAGCTTTGCAGCAGCGTTGTCTCTACCATCACCCCAGTTTGAATAAATTCTTGCATATGAACGAAGTGTTCCCATTTCTGTTTCAGAAGCTGCTTGAAAAACAAGGGTGAGCCGTGATGCTGCGCCATAGGTTTTTCTTTTGTTTCTTAGTTCAGTTTCGGTTGTTGCATCGATATTATCACCGCCTATAAAATCAGTACGAACATTTCCTGATAAACGCATGCAGGTTTCTGTTCCAGGGATATAAAAATATCCTTTTCCATAGGCATCACAAACGCGAATATATTCTACAGGTTCGGGTTCGGCGATAACTGTTGAAGCAGCATGTGCTCCAGAAATTGCTAAAAAAGCTGCTGTAGAGCTTAAAAAGAGGGATTTAATATTCATATGGGATCTCCGAGGTCCGGTTAAATTTCTTCTAAAGAGTACCATTTGCCTAACGCATTAAGGACAAAGACATAAGTAAATACGCAGCACTTGTTATCTTAGCTATAACTAATCTTTTTAGAGTTTCAAATATGAAATTACCTTTTTGTAATATATACATGTACTATTCGAGATGCTGTGGTAAAAAAGACACAATTTTTGTTTTATTAACTTTTGCTCCTTATGGGATCAATAAAGGAAAAAAAATTCAGATATTTGGGAAAAAAATCGAAAATGTCTTGAACTTTCTGTTGATACCATTTATGCCTCTCTGTTGGAGAGGTGGCCGAGTGGTCGAAGGCGCTCCCCTGCTAAGGGAGTAGGGCTCAAAAGGCTCTCGAGAGTTCGAATCTCTTCCTCTCCGCCATCTATTGTTATAAAAGCAGTTGACTGTGTATCGGAATTCTGTTTATCCCGTTGGGATTATGCCTCTCATATAAAAAGCATGTTCTAAACACAAATATACTTGTGTTGCCGATTTATGCGCTTGTTTTAAAGAGATATCTTTGCAATGTGTGTAAGCCCATTTTGCGACGCTGCCTCGTAAATGGTATAAAACACAAAAGTTTCTGTGAGACATATAAAGCCTTATAAAGCCACATCATTTGTATACTTATGAAGATGCAAAGAGGCATATTATATATCTGCTTATATATCTGCCTTCCTGTTGTTATAGATTTTGACTATGAGAGTTCATAAAAGGCATTTTTCCTTTCTAAATCGTTTTTATTTATACGGCTTTCTTTGCTTATGATGTGCAAGCAAATGATTTTGATTGTTTCAACCATAAAGCAGATTTGAAAAGAAAGAATCTTACAATATTCGCGTTTGGTATATTATCATTATAAATCAACGTGTTGCTTTATATTGGCATTGTATATTGAAAGTTGGATGTGGCAATGCTCTCAAAAAAGTTATAGATTTCTTGTAGAAGAAAACATTGTGGGTGAAATGTTATGGTTTTCCTCTCATAGAGACTTTTGAGAGTGTTTCATCCATCTCATGACAACCAAACCACACATGAAAAAAGTAATGGTCGGTAATATTAGGTAGTAAGATGGAGAAACTTTTGCAGGAAGAAAAGAAATAATACTCAATACTGTAATTGAAAATATTCTTCCGCTAAAAGAGACAGCACCAACAACACCGGAAATATGCTGCGTTTGTTTTTGGTTAAGTTCTGAGAAAAATAAGCTTTTTGCGCCGATCGGTACAGTGCAAATAAATCCATGGATTAAAGAGAAGGCGATGACTGATGCAGCCGTTTGATGGCTATGAACTGAAAAATAGAGCGCTATGCACATCAGCGCAGAAAAGAAGGAAAAATATTTTATAGAATTCTTATATTTTTTATCAAGAACATGATACTTAGACATCAGCAAATTTGAAAAATATTGTGCTGAAAAGGCTCCAATATGGCAGCACATCAAGACGAGCATTTGCGAACCGTTGAGGTGATGAATTTTTCCCCCTGAAAGTATTATCGGTTGCCAGAAATGATAAATAATCTGAATACCAGCGCTAAAAAGGCACATGAGGAAAATAAACCATGCTCCTCCTACTGTATTTTGAAATATCCAGAGCGTTTCCTTGGCATTGTGCAAGATTGTTTTTGTTTTGGACGTTTCAGTTGTCGTTTTCTTTTCTTCAGGAACAATAAGGAAGATCAAAAAAATAAATCCCATCATGAGGCATGAGATGATATATCCCATAAAATATCGTCCAGAGTAATAGATCGTTCCAATTCCTACAATCCCACTGAGAATACTTCCAAAAGAGTTAACCTGGTGGTAGAGATGAGCATAATGCGAAAAGTGATCCTGTTTATCGCCTAGAGAATGGTAAATCCATCCGTCAATGGCGCTGACAATGATGCAAATGCCTGCTGCATAGAGAATTTGCGCAATAATAAGTGCTGTCATATTGGGAGCTTGAAGGCATAGAAGATAAAATACTCCTGTCATAAAGACCCCAGCCATAACGGAATATTTACGCCGATATCTGTCAGATAAAACAGCACAGGGAAAATCAAGCAGCAGGATGGTGGTGGAAAAGACAACCTGAAGCAGAGCTAATTGCGCCAGACTCACTCCCATGGACATTAAAAAAATCGCATGGTAAACGCCGATCAGCATGCGGACAGCATTATAGGAGCCATAGGTGAGAGCAAGGGTGCGTGCTCTGTTCATTGTGTTGTTCCATAGATTGTACAATAAGAATTTTCATTGAAAAGAATATTTTTCTGTGAAAAGGTAGCGGTTTCATATCCCCATTCAGGGATTAGTGGAAAGAAGGCTTCCATAACCATCCCAAAATTTAAAAGGTCCCTTAGTCTATATGAGATTTCAAAGCGTATTAATGAGAGCAAATGATGCAACTTTAAAGTGATTATGAGGAGCAACATAAGCCTCATAAATGAGATTGTCATCTTTGGAGGGGAGTTGCTTGTGGGGCTGTTGCTTCCGTAGTAATCATTTTGTCTAGATCTGTAAAATGACCCTAGGACGGCAAGATCATTGACATAATTAGGACTTATAGAAGTGTGTTTATTTTTTATACACCATTTACTGATCCATTCTCTTTGCTGATCAGCTGAAATAGCACAAATGATCCATAAATCGGTTTTTGGTAATTTTTTGATATCTTTTTTTATAGTCATCAACATTTGTAATCCCCCCCTTTCTTTCTGACTGTTTCTCCGTATCACTTTACGTCTAAAAAAGTTTTTTTCAGAATTCATCTTTACTTTATTTATTAAAAAGATTGTCTCGCAAGGTGCTTTTTAATCACGTCATTACGATTAAGAATTAAATTTCTGATATAAGAGGAAGGGTGCATGATACATTGTGACTAAATACATAAATCCCTCCGTATCCTGAAATGACGATTTCCTTTTGCAAAACAGTATCTTGAATGGAAGCTCGATAACCATTACTTTGATCATGGAAATGATACCCTAAAAGAGTGCTTATGAGTGCTTGAAGATATTCTTTAGATATTACAGAAAGAACAAGAAAATAGTTTAAAAAAATCAAACTTGGGATGAAAGCTTTCATCTTATGATGGATGATGGTGAATTTTAAACTTCATCTACTGTTTTTTTGAGCTACTGTGCTGTAAGAAAGATCAAACTCCCCCAATTCATGTCTCTAATTTAGATCATTGATCATAAAACATTATATACTGTCTTTTCAAATTATAACTTTGCTCATTGCTTGTCTTCACTGATTAAATCAACATTTCTCTAAAAATGCCGCTTGAGAAAAATGCATCCTATCAGTTTAATATTCTATGATCTTTTAATTAATTTAAAGAAGATAACATAAAATATACGATAAAAAATGAATAAATTTCAATTTTTATAAAAAAACAAACTTTTTACTGCTGCTGATAAAAAACAAAGCTATATTAAAAGTAGCCTTTATACCCTTCAATACTATTGATTTTTGGTTGTTACCGGATGAAGGTTCCTTTGTTTTGGAAAGAGCAGAGCAGAATTTAAGAGCAGAATGGGCGCGTGCGCAAAAGCTTGTCCTTGATCTCTCTTTAAGTTGGATACTAAGCCGCTTGATGGTTGAGGGTGTTCACCATGTGAACATAACGCAACCTTGTGAGGGTATTTTAGTCATACCTGATGAAGCAGAGCTTTAGGGGATATTGTCTTGTTTGAACGGGGGCGTGCTTATTGATTTCCTCGTTGTTATTGCTGCTTAATTTCAGCCATTATTTTCTGAAAAAGAAGCTTTGTAGGGAGAAGATCATACATGGAGCAGAGTGTAAAACGAAGAAATGCATATAACTGATCCAGTAATGTTGACAATAATCGCTCAATATGTTCCTCTGGTTGTTCAAACAAATGGCTAGATTGGCTTTTATTCTCTGAGATAAGTGTTACTCTCGATGAGATAGAATGCGGATGAGCGAATTATTAGTTAAGGGATTAGAGTAATGGGGGGGAAAAATAATCGTCAAGATTTGAGTTATTTCAAAGTCGCTGTATTCGGTATGATTATTATGATTTTGGGGATGGGGATCGGGCGATTTTTCTATACGCCGGTATTTCCAGTTATGTTGGATGAAGGATTGTTTACCTTTAAGCAACTTTCTTATATAGCTAGCGCTAATTATGGCGGTTATTTAATTGGGAGTATGTTTTTTTCGTTTTGCAGAGTTGGGAATATATCCCGTGCTCCCTACATGCTATTTGGTGCAGCTATAGTGACGAGTGCACTTATTTTTGCCATGGCGTTGACACCAAACTTTTACTTGGTCTTCTTTATCCGCTTTGCTGCCGGTATCGCGAGTGCGGCAATGATGATTTTTGGTTCTATGACGGTTATGCAGCATAGTCACAAGGTGTGGGTTATTGCTTCGCTCTATGCGGGTGTGGGAGTTGGTATTCTACTGGGTAATGAGTATGTTATTATTGGTTTGAGTAAATCACTGAACGCGCAAAGTATTTGGTTTGGAGCTGGTTTAATATCTGTTATATTGTTGCTCGTGTTATTTATTTTATTTCCACGTCGTGTTGATGCATCTCAATTTGCTATTAACGAGTCATTGGCACACGAAAATATCGTTTGGTGGGAACTCGCTCTGATTTATGGGCTCGCTGGGTTTGGTTATATTATTGTCGCGACATATCTTCCTCTGATGGCGAAAACATTTAATTTCCCACTGACTTGCTAACCACTTATGGTCGTTTGTCGGAATTGCCATTGTTCCTAGTTGTTTCATTTGGTTATGGGGAGCCCATCGGTGGGGGGTATTACGTTGTCTGATGCTCAATTTGCTTATCCAAGGAGGATGCGTATTACTGACATTATTCAGTCAGTCTCTTGTACTGATCGTTCTCAGTTGTATAGGGTTTGGATTTACTTTTATGGGGACGACCTCTCTAGTTATGCCGTTAGCTAAGCGTTTATATGCGCCGTATGGTATAAATCTGCTAGGCTTGGCTACCTTAACTTACGGTTTTGGCCAAATATTAGGACCTCTCTTGACGAGTTTTTTACAGTCTGGTTCATATGCCATTGCGCTTTCCGTTATCTGTGGTGCTGTAGCGCTTTTTGCCGCTGCTGGAATCTGTCAATATTGTCTTTGTAAAAAGGTTGTTGGCGTTTCATAAATCCGCAATCTTCACTAAAAAGTCGAGAGAATTTATTCCATTCTTTTTGAAATATTTTGTGAAAGTCAAATTATTCTAATAGGAGAGATTACAGAATGCTTCACTCTACAGTCGCTATTTTGGGCGTTGGTCCTCGTGGGTCAGTATTCTCGAACGCTTGCTCACGCTTTATTCCCATTATCCATTTTCTGGGAACATTGATATTTTATTGATTGATCCCAATGAGATGGGGACCGGTACCCATAGTGTGCATCAACCGGATCATTTATTGGTTAACACTGTCGCTTGCCAGATTACTTTATTTGGTGATGATACAGTTAAGGGTGTCGGGCCTATTCGTAAAGGACCGAATTTCTATCAATGGGCTATTCAACAAGGTTATCGTAATATTAACGGTGTTTTTTCTCGTACAGAGCATAATGTTGGGAGAGAAATCAAAGAAAATGATTATTTATCACGTCGTTTGTTAGGGGAATACCTGTCTTGGGCTTACCAAGAGCTCACGCAAGATTTACCTTCCGGTATTCGTATTAAGGAGATCCGACAAAAGGTTATCAATCTCCATATCCACCAAGATAATAAAACGGATGTTCTTTTGGAAGATGGCTGTCATTATAGTGTAGATTTTGTTTATATGACCACGGGTCACGGTAAGAATATATATTCATCGCATGATGAAAGCCTGCAACAGTTTGTCGCTGCTCACCAAATGAAAAACGCGCTTTTGAACTATTATTCGAATCCTTATCCAATTGAAAAGTTGGACTCTATACAATCTCAGTCTCGTGTGCTGCTGCAGGGAATTGGATTAACTAGCTATGATGTCTTGTCGCAATTGACTTACGGTCGCGGTGGGACTTTTACTGAAAATGCTGGACAATTGCGCTACATGCCAAGCGGCACAGAACCGAAGATAGCTTTATTCTCCCGTCAAACATTGCCTTTTAGTAGTCGCGGGATTAATCAAAAGGGTGGTAGTGGGCAATACATACCATCATTCCTTACTCTCGATGCAATACATCATCTGCGTAAGCAATCCAGCATTGCTAACGGTTCTCCGAAGCTGGATTTCGAAACGCAGCTTTTACCTCTGTTGCTTAAAGAAATGTGTTATGTCTATCGAAGTACGCAGCTGGGGCACTGGCTAGACCCTGAAACCTATGTTGTTACTTCCAAAGACGAGCAGTGTATTCAAGCGTTGCTGTATCCTCATCGAAATAAAATATTCGCCTCTCTGAATGATTATACAAGATTCTTCATGGAGCATTTGAAGGACGATCTTCATTCTTCCGCTGAAGGTAATGTTGATGGCCCAGTGAAAGCTGCTACAGATGTGCTACGAGATGTCCGTGATATCTTACGTTCAGCAATTGATTTTTGCGGGTTAACGTCTTCATCTCACAAGTACTTTATTGAATATTTTAATCCAAACTTCAACCGTATTTCTGTCGGTCCACCAATGCAGCGAAACCAAGAGTTGAAGGCTCTGATGGAGGCTGGTATCGTGACTTTGGCTGGTGGACCTTCACCTAAACTTGTTCTCAATGCTAGTACCAGCCGTTTCGAAATTCAGTCTGTTTTCCAAGATGAAAACAGTTCAGTTGATGGAGATGTGCTGATCAAGGCCAAGATTGATAGTTTTTCTCCGTTGCGTGATGAGTCCCCTTTTATCCAGAATTTGGCTGGTCAGGGCATCATTCGACCATTTATCAACCAAGGATATCATCCTGGTGGTATTGATATTGACCGTCGGCAGCATCCTATAGACACTAAAGGGCAAATACAAAATACATTATGGGTGGTCGGTAATCCAGTAGAGGGGCCCAATTTTTATACATATATTTTGCCTAGGCCTTTAGTTAATTCTCGTGCACTGCGGGATGCAGGGCGCTGTGTCACTGACATGTACGAGCAGCTTCTTAATCGCTACTCAGTCAAAGATTCAACAATTAATGTACATTGATGATGTAAAAAGCTTCCTGATACGCATGTCCTCCGTATCCGTTATAATGGCGATGCTGATGCTATTCATTTTTCTTATGTCTATCTCAATAAGAACTTGGTTTCTTATTCCATTGGCTGGAGTGACTGTTTTCGGTTATTTGCTTTTGACGATACCATACTGGTGGTTGAAGGGGAATGCACGCAGTGGTGTGTTCATCCTGTTGGCTTGTGCTTTAGTGCTGATATGGCGTTGGCACTTGCCTGATGTTCATACTGTGCTTGTGCGTTTTACTGATGTCTTTTGGCTATTACTCGCAATGGGATTGTTGCGCCATGTGATGAATACATGGCGTATTTCAGAATTTCTCTCTGAACGGTTGATGCGCTATGGAAAGGGTTCGCTTACCCTGTCCATCGCGATACTGACTGCGTTTTTAGCTTGGCCGATGAGTTTGGGGGTTATCCCCCTAATGATTGATGCCTTGAAAAAAAGTGTTTTTCCCTCTCGCCATTTGGCCGCTATTGTGATGCGAATGATGAGCATCACGATGGTACTAATGCCGACCAGCATCGGTGCAGCAACAGTTTTCGCTGCTATGCCTAGAACACCAATATTCACATCCGCTGCTTTGGGGATACCACTTTTTCTATTCAGTCTGTTGTTGTTGTGCCTTTCTCCTGTTGTACCGCTAGCTAACCCGATTATTTGCGATGAGAGAAGAGCGAATAAAGAAGGAGAGAGAGTAAGAATTTGGATTTTTTTGATATTTTTCTGGCTAATATTTATCGTTGCGTTGACAGTTATTAGGTTGAATGCACTAGAAAGCATTGCATTGACGGCGAGCATTCTATACCTCATTGAGCGTGGGAGTTCACGCAGTATTGATTTTTTGACTCCTTTGGTGGCAGTGATACGCAGTATATCCAGTGAAATTATGTTGTTGCTAGGTTGTAGTCTGCTAATATCTACTTGTGATTTGCTTATTCCTTTGTTGCCGGTGACGTTTAGTCACTCATTGGCATCACTCTCTGTTTGGCAGCGTTATGCCTGTATTCTCTTTGTATTGCCAATTTTCAGTGTAGTAGGAATTCACCCTATGGTGCTATTTAGTTTGGCATTTCCCTTACTAGGGTCATCGATGGCTTATGGGGTTACGGATTATTTGGTTTGGATTTGCTTCTTTATTGCCGCTCAACTCCTTTCTCCTGTATCAATAAATGCTATTTTTGCTTCCAGTAGCCTGCATATTTCACCGGTGGATACGAGCTTTAAAATGCATAATTATTATGTATTAATATTTAATCTTTTTGCGTTCATTTATTTGAGTTTTTTTATTCAATATTTGTAAATTATGGAGATCTTATGCCTTACATAAATATTAAAATTACTAATGAAGGGGTTACCTCTGAACAGAAACGGCAACTAATAGAAGGGGCAACTCAATTATTAGTTAATATTCTGAATAAAAATCCGAAAACGACTGTTGTCGTGATTGATGAAGTGGAGACAGACAATTGGGGTATTGGTGGTGTCCCCATTACAGAATTAAGAAAAGCTCAAAATAAAGAATAACTCTGTGTATTTGACAATAATTTAAGGTCAATAGGGTTAATCAATGTAAAAAATCGCGTCCTTTAGCAACATTTGATCAGACCGCCATTGGAGCGGTTGTTACAGCCCCTGATGCTGACAACCAAGTTTTTCC
>NZ_JBHIRN010000016.1:0-23461 GCF_042197205.1 Bartonella sp. AA2SXKL | reverse complement strand
AGGTGGAAAGTGAAGTTAATCAAAAAAGTGATGCTGATGTGCGTACTGCTCTCTCTGACTGGTTGCGCGACAAATAAGTATGTCTCTTGTGTTGGTTGGTTGCCAATTTATTTAGAGAGGCAAGATGTCAACGTCATCAGTTCCAATTTAGCAAGAGAAATCTTAAAGCATAACAAGCAGGGTGAACGTATGTGTGGGTGGAAACATGGCTAGAAAAAGAACACAAGACGATATAGAACTTACAGAAGGAGAAAAAGAAATACTTCAAGAAATCATCATGACCTACAAAAGTATAAAAGTGATGTCACGTTATACGAAATGGATTGTACTCATTATACTCTTATTAGCCCTTGATTTTTCACGTATTATGGATGCGTTTGTAAGTATTTTTACACAAAAACCAAATATCCGACTCTAAACATACTCTGAGACGCGCGAAATTCTTTAGAAAATGGTTTCTTAATTTTGCACGTCTCATGGAGGCGATAGAGAATGTCTTTGCACATTTAAAACAGTGGATTTCAAAGAATTAATCTTTGAATTAATTGTTTCATGAATTTAAAGCTTCTAATAAACTGTATTTGATATGAGCAGCTTCGAAATTTTAATCCTTTAAGGATGAAGAGGAAGTCAAATCTTTGTAAAACGACACAATTGATTGTCTTTTATAGATTAGAGTGGATAATGAGAACAAATTTAAGTGGCCGCGTAAGAAATACATCTTTACCAGAAAATCATGCTCTACTGCCTCTTTTTGAAGCAGTTGTAAATTCTATTCATTCCATTGAAGAAATAGGAAATGATTTTTCCTCACGCTACATTATAGTTTCAGTCATAAGATCGAAGCAAGCTTCACTACCACTTGACAAAGATACAGAAAAACTAAACGAGACAGAAATTGTAGGTTTTAAAGTGATCGACAATGGTACAGGCTTTAATGATCATAATTTTCAATCATTTAAAACTTTAGACTCAGATTATAAAAGAGATAAAGGTTGCCATGGTATAGGACGACTTTTATGGCTTAAAGCTTTTGATAATATAAAAATCAGGAGTATTTATGAAACAGATAGAGGATTAAAAGGGCGCACATTTTTATTTGATGCTGCTGCAGGTATAAAAGAATTAGATGAATTTCAAGATAATTGTACGAAGAGAGAAACTATTGTTGAGTTAACAGGTCTAAACCAAAAATATAAAAATCATATTCCTAAAAAACTACAATCTATCGCAAAAGCACTCTTAGAACATTGTCTCTGGTATTTTGCAAGAACTGGTGGTTGCCCTTTCATAACTATTGAAGATGACACAGAAAAGATATTATTAAATGATCTATATGAACAATGCATGCATGGAGCCGTTTTAAATGAAAAAATAAAAATAGAAAATTATAATTTTTCTATTATGCATATTAAATTTAGATCCTTACCTTTAGAAAATCAGGCTTTATGTTTTTGTGCAGGCAATAGAGCTATTACAAAAGAAAAGTTATCTGAGAAAATTCCGGGTATGCAATCAAAACTGCAAGATGATATAGGTGAATTTATCTACTCTTGTTATGTAAGCTCTCTTTTTTTAGATGAAAGAGTACGTTCTGAAAGAATAGGCTTTGATATTGAAGAAAATGTTGAAGATAAACAAGAAGATTTATTTAAAAGAAAAAAAATATCATTTCCGATAATACGACAAGCCATTTATGAAAGCATTCAAAAATATTTAGCTGTAGAATTGAAGCAAAACATTCAAAACAGTAAGGAGATAGTTGAAAAGTTCACACATAAAGTACCACGCTATCGTCCACTCCTAAACTATTTAACAGACAATGACTATATGATTTCACCTAAAATAAATGATAAAAAATTGGAACTACATTTGCATGAATGTCTTGCTAGAGTAGAAAATGAAATTTTAGAAGAAGGTTATAATGTTTTAGCAGTTCAACAAGGAGAAAATACAGATAGTTATGCAGCAAGAATTAATAAATATGTAAATGCTGTATGTGATCTTAAAAAGTCCGATTTGGCAAATTACTTATTCCATAGAAAAACTATCATAGAACTTTTGAAGGAATCTTTAAATTCTCTTTATGACGGTGGTAAAGAATATATTAAAGAAGACGTTATTCATCAACTCATAGTACCCATGAAGTGTGATTCTAATTCTGTAGCTATGGATAATTGTAACTTGTGGTTGATAGACGAAAAATTAGTATTTCATGATTATTTAGCTTCTGATTTATCATTAAAAAAAATGTCTATTACCGGCTCTATGGAAAAGGAAAGACCTGATATATGTAGTTTAGAATTATGTAATAATTCTATTTATTGGAATCCTTTATTAGTATCAGATAGCAAAGAGGGTTTAGAATCTCCTACTTTGGCATCTCTTACTATAGTAGAAATTAAGCGTCCCATGAGAGATGACGCGAAAGCTGGTACCGAAACAGATCCTATTTTGCAGGTCATTACTTATCTAGAAAAAATTCGTGCAGGCAAAGTACTTACCCCAAAAGGGCGTCCAATAAATTTGGATGGAAAAGTTCCCGGTTACTGTTATGTCGTCTGTGATCTAACTCCAAAAATAAAAGAGTGCTGCAAACGTTGGGATTTAACAGAATCAGGCGATCATATGGGATATTTTGGATATCATAAGAGTTATGAGTCCTATATAGAGGTTATTTCGTTTAGTAAGCTCATAGCTGATACTGAGAAAAGACATCAACGTTTCTTTAAAGCTTTAGGGTTGCCATTAAGGTAGAATAACAATAATTATATTTATGCTCTAATGGCCTTAGAATATTTTGTCAAACCACTCACGATATAAAGCTAGCCCACAGCTCTAAAAGAACACGCCGTTGCTCTAAAAAATCCGTTCGCATGTAGGCTTTCGTCACTGAACTCCCAACTGTATGTGCAAGAACAGTTTCGGCAATCTCAAATGGTGTTGACGTTGTCTCTGCTATCCAGTCCCGTAAGCTTGAACGAAAACCATGGGGACGATAGGTTAAGCCGCAAATTGTCATATATTTTGCCATGGTAGCATCAGAAATGGGGTTGCCTCTAAGACCAGAAAAGAGAAAACCATTCTTTTCAAAGGGGAGAGTTTTTTCAATAACTCTCAAAGCTTCATCACTTAGTGGCACGCGAAAGTCTGAAACTTTTCCTACAATACCTTTCATGTTTTCTTTTGGTATCGTCCATATATTTTTGTCAATTTGTTCAAGGCGCAAATAGCGCAATGGATATGATCGTGCTCCTGTCAAAATGAGTAACTTCAGTGCTAAATTTGAAAGGATCTTATCATCCAAGCTTTGATAAAATGCCGGAACCTCTTGCCATGGCATAGCAGGAATATTTGTTGATGTCGCACGTGGTTTTCCTAAAAGCGCGCGTGCTTTCATACAAGCCTGTAGATCAACATCTAAACCAAGAGCCGCAGCATATTTCAAGCAAATATTGATACGGTTAAGCGCTTTTCGCGCTGTGTCTGCTTTTTCATGCCAAAGGGGTGAGAGAACATTGCGGATGATATTGGCTGTTAATTTTTCTATAGGTAATTTGCCTATGTGTGGAATAACGTGCAACTCTAGTGGAGAAAACCAGCGGCCGTTTTTACCTTCATTTTTCAACTCTGCTTTTTTGCTTTCAAAAGCCGCTTTTGCAATTTCTTGGAAGATATTGCTTTGCTGTTTTAAAATAGTCTGTTCTCGAAAGACAATAGGATCATTGCCTTCTTTAAGAATATCACTATAATATCTTGCAAGCTCACGCGCTTCTTTTAAAGAGAGTTTTGTAACAGGACCAAGTCCCATTTCACGGCGCTTATTGTGGTGCGTATAGCGAAAAAACCAAGAGCGTGTATTGTCTTTTCGAACATTCAACCATAGCCCCGCCCCGTCACAATATTTACCCTGCGAGGACGTCTTTACGAATGATGCTGATAACCGATGAATCGCCCTCACTTAACGTCCCCTCTCGTCCACCTTTTCAAGCATTGCTCGTCCACCTTTTTGGGTCCACCTTTTAGACCACCTTTAATTTCTGATTTGAGATTTTTTCTTTAATACTTACTTTTTTTATTGAATCATAAAAAGCTATAGACATCAATACGCCCTTACACATCTTTATATACTTTGAATCTTGTTGCTAAAGCCTGATTCGCTCTCTGGGGGCACCATGCTCTTTTTTATCCAAAATGATTTATTGATTTTCCATATATTTTTTACAGTGAGGGACGCGTAAATAAAAGTTAGGGAATAGGATTTTTTAACCTATCTCTATAGGACGCCTCTTTTTTTGCAAACTTTCTCAAGAAGGTCTTTTAATTCTGCTAAGGTTTGTTGTGAAAAATTCTCTAAATTTCTAACAAACTCACCAACAGCTTCACGCCTCAACGGATCAGAAGTCTTGATTGTAAAACTTTTGCGACAAGCATAAGCTGCTTTCCTTAAGAGAGAAGCCTTCTCTTTATCTAAACCATAAAGCTCTATGATCCTTTTCTCCAGTCCTACAGGAACAGATTTTTTGCCAATCTCGACAGAAGATAAAAATGCTACAGATATGTCTAATTTTTTAGCCATATCTAAAGGCGTTCTGAATGATCAATGCGAAGTTTGCGTAAGGTTTTACCAAATGGTGTAAGCATCAAAAAAAGTCCTATTAGAGAAGAAATATTTTCTTCTGATTCTAACAAATCTTTTTATGATTTTCTTCAATTATTGCGAATCAAGAGTTCTTTTCGGAGTGATTTTTTAGCAAAACCAGAGGTTCAAAGGGTCTCTAATTCTAAAAAGTCAAAATCCTTAAAAATCTCTCGAACCGCATCACAATCATTGAGACTCAAGACAAATTTGCCTTGAATGCCTTTGAGGACTTTTGCCATACTTACAAAATCATCTTCAACAAAATTCCCAGAGCTATAGCACTTCTTCTTTACAAGATAAGGAGGGTCTAGGTAAAATAAACTGTCGGGTGCATCAAATAGCTCGATAATCCGCTCCCACGACAAATTTAAAATCGTCGTATCAAGAAGCTTCTGTCTAACACGTTTCATCCTCGCTAAAAGCTTTTCGGGATTAAATGCTATAGGCTTTTTCTTCCAAAGCTAAAAGAGACATACTCTTTTTTCCCATACATCACACAACGTTGGAGAAATAAAAACCGTGCGGCTCTTTCAACTTTGGAGAGCTCTTCTGGGTCAATCGCAGCAAGGTCAAAAAACAACTGTCTTGAACAAACAAACCACTCCAATCGTTTGGCTAAATCATCAAAATGGTTTTGAACGCATTGAAACAGATTCGTGATCTCTCCATTCAAATCATTAATAACGGGATATTTTGCTGGTCCTTTATTTAGGAAAATAACACCAGAACCTAAAAATGGTTCAACATAGGTTTCATGGTCAATGCTATTTAAAATCGGTATAATTTTCTTACGCAAATAGTGTTTACCACCCATCCACGCAAACAGTGTTTGTGTAAAACTTTCCTCTTTCATAAGCGAAGTTCATTCCCTCAAGCTTTTGCAAGCCTAATCATTTTTTCATATTTTAAAGATAAATTTAGTGAGACTAGTTCTTTGAAAACCACTGCTTTAAATGTGCAATGACATTATCTAGCGCGTCCATGAGGCGTGCAAAATCGAGGATAAGCAAAAAAAGAAAAAATGCTATCCACTTCATCAAGCGAGACATCATTTTCACGCTTTGATAGGTGATGATCATTTCTTGAAGCATTTCTTTTTCTGATTCTGTAAGCTCTGTGTGTTTTTTGGATTTTTTTCTAACCATGTTTCCACCCACACAAGCGTTCACCTAGATTATTGTGCTTTAAGATCTCTCTTGCTAAATTGGAACTGATGGCGTTCAGATCTTGCCGGCTTAAATAAATAGGTAACCAACCAACACAAGAAGAAGCATATTTATTTGTCGCGCAACCAGTGAGAGAGAGCAGCACGCATATCAGCATCACTTTTTTGATTAACTTCACTTTCCACCTCAAGCCGTGTTGTGGCTGCTTTTAAAGCTTTTTCTGTTTGCTTTTGTTGCTCTACTTTTTTCCCAAGAGTAAAAGCTTTTGCTAAGGCAATAAAAAAAGCGGCTAAAGCCGCACCTGTTACCATCAAGTTTCTTTTCATCCATAAGATCATAGGCGGTGCTCCTGAAAGCGTTTAGCAACAAAGAAAATGCCAGTACATGCCGCTAAAACCATAATGGCGGCTAAAGCCCATTGGATTGGTCCATTGCCCGCTAAAAACCCACCAAGACCTGAGAAAGAACCAATAATCGGTGCCAATGCTTCTGCTTTGAGAAACCCTGTTGGTTGTTTCGTTTCTACTGTTTGATAATTAGAAGAAACATAAGCCCCTTTCGCCCATAGCCCTGCCTCTGCTACACGCCGGTGTACGAGACCTTGTAAACGTTTGCCTCCCGCTTTGGTCCATTTCTGCAATTCGGTTGGTACCGCTTCATAATCCCCCCGATTAAGCCTTTTAAGCAATGTAGAGTTTTGGAAAGCTGCAATACCCACATTATAACAAAAGGAAACAAGAGCGCCGAACTGCTCGTCGCTTAAATTCACACAAACTGCTTTTTCTACCGCCCTCTCATATTGCCGCAAATCTGCTAAAAGCATGTTTTCAGCTTTTTTTTCTGTAATCACCATACCCTCAACAACTGTTGGTTGACCGGCTTTTTTCGTATGACCATAACCAATCGTCCATATGCCAGAAGCATCTTGATAAGCCTGCAAGCGCAAACCTTCCCACTTTTTTAAACAGTATAAACAGTCTTTACTTATTTTCCGTGCCATTGTTCAATTCACCTTATAAATATACCTTTATGAGTACTGCTCCATCACCGCCGTCGCCGCCAATTTTGTCGCTTCCGTGTTTCCCATCAAAATATCCACCGCCGCCGCCGCCGCATTCTTTACCACCTCTACCACCGTTACCACCTTTGTAACTCTCACCACCCTGCCCCATGATAGAACCCTTACATTTACCGCCACCGCCGCCGCCGCCGCCAAGAAAAGAACTTCCACCAGTATCAGCTCTCTTGCCGTCTATTCCACTCCCTCCACCATTACCACCAGAAAAAATAAAGCTTTCACCACTGCTGCCCTCCCTGTTTCCTCCTCCATCGCCGCCTTTCCCTCCAAAGTTAACGAGAGTCATGGAAACGGAATATCCTCCTTCTGCTGTAACAAGCCCTTTGATCATTGTTCTACCACCATTGCACAAAATGTTACTGTCATTACCTTTACCACCACGACCAATGTAAGCTGTTTTTAATTTATCTAAATCAGAACCTTTCATTTTAACATGCACACATTGACCGCCGCCGCCATCCTTAACGCCACCACCTCCACCGCCCCAAGCCCATACTTCGATATCGGTGTCAGCAGTAATACCATCAGGCAATGGAATATCTCCGCTTTCTGTCATCAGAATTTCAACAGGTTTTCTAACCCCGCCATCATTGTTGCCGCTACTACCGCCGCTGCTATTGCTACTATTTGCTTTGATTGAAGCCATCAGTTTGGCTGGTGAGATAAGTGCATCCACTGTTTTTGTGCCATCAATCCAGTCTTGTTTGGCAAGAGGTTGAATGAGATCAACTTTTTTCTGTACACTATGTGCTGTATCTTGCGCTTTATCGGCTGCTGTTTGCGCAATATTTGCCTCAGCTTTTGCACTGTCTCCCGTTTTTTGTGCTGTCTCAGCCGTTTTTTTTGCATCTACTGCATAAGCTTTTGCATCATTTGCTGTTCTTAATGCACTATCTGCAACGTTCTTCGCTTCACTTGCAACATGAATCCCTTGTTGTGCAACATCTTCAACTTTATCAATTTTTGCAATCTGTGCACGTTCTGGAGGAGTTAAGATAAGATGCTTTTTCCCTTCCTTCATATTCTCCATATCAAATACATCTTTTTCTATTTTATCTGGATCATAAACTGATTTTGACATACCAAAAGACTTTGAGCCTACAAAATAACGAATGGTATTTTTGAGATCTACCGGAGATATGGGATAATAAACACCTTCATCTCCCCTCCGCCATTTTTCCATCGTTGGCTGCGTAGAACTCAACCATCGTAGCTTTGATCTTTCCTCTATGGTTAAGATCTTTTTGGTAGGACCCTCGTGCATATTTTCCATAGAAAATGTATTTGCCCCCACATTGTCGGGATCATATGTAGCAGCCTTCATATCGCCAATCCCTAAAGGCGATATTTTTACCCAGCCAGCGCCTGATAAAATCGCATTCTCATGCGCTTCACCACCTGCTTCAATATCACAAATTGTGACCTTATCTTTATAAGCAAGAGCTCCAATATCTCTCTTTGCAATAGCATCATCAGCCTTTTTTCCTTGAGCAGCGGTTGCAAAATATTCTACCTCATAAGCTGCTGCACTCCCCACTGAAACAGGTGCAAGAGCCTTACTATCTAAAACACCTTCTTTGACTTCTTCTTTTGTTGCTGGTTCAAGCTTAAATATATGTGTGTGATAGGGTAATGGCATCGCGTTTCATTCCTTAATCAGTTCGTTGTCTTGTTGTGTGAGAGAGAGGACTGCAATTCATCAATCAGTTTTTGCATGATCTCTATGCGTTGATCTGTCGCTTCTTTATATTCTGCCAAAGCGCTTAAAAGATCATGCTGTATGTCGCTTTTGACAAGATCAAGTACCTTATTTAAGGGTGCATGAACCATTCGATTGCTTGCATAAAAAAGGACGCGGATTTGCTCCGCGTCCGCAATATCATCAATAGCAGACGGATTATTGATCATTTGAAAAACTCACGATTTTATGGCATAAACAACCGGTACATTAACAGGGCGTGTTTCTGCCTCGCCCGTTGAAGAAATAGTTACCTTATGCGTGTGCACTCCAGCAGGTTGTGTATCTTTTGTATAATATGAATTACCAAAAGCAGGATTTCTGCCACCTATTTGACCAACTCTTGTAACCATAGAATAATCATGCTTATGCGTATGTTGACCTGCCTCTTCAATGGTACAAGCATGTGTATGAGATTTAATGCTGTCTTTTTGCACCTCTGCGAAGTCTCTATTTTGATCTAAACCGCGCCCATTATCAAAGCCGCGCAAAAACATTCCTCTAAAGTCTGGAACTTTAAAGGTTGTATCGCTGTTTTTTCCCCATTTATCCCCTATCGCCTTGAATAATTGCGGATAATCCTTGCGTTCATAAGTAGCGCCATCACATAAAAGCCAGCCGTTTGGGACTTCTTGCATAGCAAAGGTCGCAATAAAACCACAAGGAAAGGTTTCGACCTTCGGTGGTGGAATGGGGGTAGGGTTTAAAAGATACCAGCCATCAAGACCTTTTGTTGATACGCCATCATTATAGACTATTTCATAAATACCATTTGTTTGTAACTCAGCACCTGTCAATGGTACTATTCCCGTGCTGGTGGCTTTATAGAGTGGCTTTGCTCCTATATTATTCATGTTTATTGTTGTCGTACCAATATTTATACCACACGCCTTAAAGCGGATAATGATATCGTTTTTATATTTTGCTATTGGAGAAAGCGTCGTCAACGTAAAGGAGAAGTGCAATGCACCTTTACGAGTTTTTTGGACTTCATGATTTTTTATACAACATTATGCCCCCCAAGATTATGTGCCCTTAAGCAGCTACAGTCGTTGATACAATATCCTCAGCAAGCATTTGTTCATCTTGCACATATATTTTTAGTATTTTTAATAATTTTTTTTTGGAAGATTTCTTGGTACGGCACGCGATACATCAGTGCTAACGTTCTCTTAAAAAACACCCAGATAATTAATCAGCTTCAAAAAACAACCTTACCAATGAAGTACTAGCTAGAGGGTTGCATGCACAACGCAATAATGGCACACTGCTTCCCACAAGCGTGCTTCACATATTGCACGCATAGCCTGTACAGAGTCTACCGCTCCTAAATACTCAAACGTAAAAACGTAATGCTACTGGATCGTATAGTGACCGCAGCTGCACCCTTAAACACCGGTTCCTCCCCATATCATAATGCTTGACAAAAGCATCATGCCATCATAGCAACGGCTTTGCGTAGGGGTTCCACAACATAGTTCTATAAATTGTTGACGGCATTGCCAAGCTAACAGTTTTCTTGCCCACCTACGCCAATGAGACCATCACTATCCTCTTTTTGAATCGTAAAACAAAATGATTTCCCATGAGCGATAAACCATCTGCTCAAAGTCCAGCTAGCTCAAACTCATAGCATTCTAAACCTTTAGGCTCGCTCTTCCCCCAAGGGGGTATAGTCAGATATATCACTTCCCTCTCCTATTCACGCGCTGGGATAAAAAAATCTGAAACTACGAGGCAACGCTGCATTTGTATGCAGCGTTGTTGTTAGGAATAAGCTTCTATTGAGATAGTTCTAATGGGAAGTACCCACAGCTAATGGTATAGGGATTAATTTGGATTCTTTCGAAATGCTATATATAAATTTAATGTGCCGCCCCACAACACACCACCAGTAAACCCACTTAAAAGACCAAAAAGAAGGTTAAAATCAAATGCATATTTCAAATCAGGTACAACCTTGAGAAAAACAATCAATGTGAATTTGATGACAAAAGCGATAAGAATAAATGTCAGCGTCAACGGCGTACCAGGCAGAATAATGAAATCCGTTCCCTCTTTGATTTTTAAACGCGCAGTAGCACGCCAGAGCAACCAGCCAACGCCAAAGCCGATCATCAGCCCTGCCAACATTGCGATTGCTCCCCAGCGTGGGAAAGCCAGCTGGTTAATCACATCGCTTGCGCCCAAAAAAAGAAAGACTAACGGCAAGAGAAAAAGGCGGTAAACCTTCGTTTCCCTATCTTTCAATGCGATTATTCCCCTCGCAATGAGAAAAATAAGCAAAATCCAAGCCCATAAAGGGGTTCCGGTCAGAATGTTAAACAATGACATATTATGCTCCATGATGTTTGATGCGATAAAAATATTGCATGATGTTAGGAAGATATTTAGAAAAAAGAATACCAGTACAAATTAAACCCATAGTGATTAACCAAATCTGGGGGGTCCATGTAAAAAAAGCCACTAGAAGACCATTGGCAAAAAAGATGATTACCCAAATACATGTAATATATTTATTGATGAGATAAAATAGGATATGTTTGCGTTTTTCTTCAGAAACACCAGCACTGGCATAAAAAATAGTAAAGGGTTTCTTTACCAGCAAGCTAATCAATGAAACCAGAGCAAGTGACAGATAGCAAAAAACTGTGGGGTAGTTCAGTAAAAGTGTAGACCATCCAGCGAAATAATTAACAAACAGGACAATAAATGTCAGAATGTTAGTAATCATCACGGGTTCTCCCTGCCGGACAATTTTAATATTCACAGCAATAATGAACAATAAAATCACAGTTAAGATGAGAGAGCGTTCGACCAGAGTTAAAAAGTTTCCATTAATAACCCAGGAGTAAATACTCCACGGAATAAAAGAGATTATTATGTTAAACATGGCGCATCCTCCTTTTTATATTTGATAGAAAACTTACCGCAAGTGCTTCGTTTTTTAGTTTCCGTATGAATATAAAAAACGCCACCCGGTTCACACTCTGTATCCTGTTTAATGGTCAACTGATAGGTATCTCCCGGATAAACTGCTTCAATGAACTTTACTTTTTTCAGCGCAACAGATGCGATATTTTTCGTCCTACCCTGCGTGGCTAAAGCCAGAACCATCTCAATCAATAGTGAACCAGGACATATGGCGCGGGAAGGGAAATGTTCCTCAAAAAGCGGGTGATGCGCATTAAAGGAAAAAGTACAAGAATCTCCGGTTACGGAGGAAATTTTACATAAATCGCCTAGTAATGGAAGAGCGACTTTCTGAGAACACGAGCCAAGGAAGCAGACCTTACTGACCATGATGATTGCCTGCGCAATAACGGCCTTTCCATTGTCATATGTGCTAGCCTTACAGGGAATACGGTAGGCCTCATTAATGCGTTCAATATGTCCTTCAACGCATAACCGATCGCTATCAAAATGGGTGGTAGAGAAAAACTGTTCAACCATAACAGGGAGATAGCGATAAGTGAGATCCGAGTTTTTAGCCACCATGGTGGCGAATCGAACTGAAAACTGATGCAAGGCTTCGAGTAACAAGCCCTGTTTTAAATAGTTATGGGCTAACTCCCAGTGAGAAATATCGATTTGCCCGCAAGCACGCATCGGTGCGGTTAAAGTGATACTCTGACATATACCCAAGAAATTTGGCTTGGTGTGATGTTTTATAGCCATAATTTGGGGACCTTTTTATATTTTTTTCTTAAATCCTTTGATGATAAACCGAAGGAATGAGCACTAAACCGCGCTTGATAGTGCGCGAGAAGTATCGGCATACGACAAACGAAAAAAGCCAACAATCCCAGCTCAGGAGAAGCCCGATGTTTGCTCATGATGCTTGCAATTAGAAAATCGACATTGGGTTGCAGTCCTGTATTGTCTGAAATAGATCGCGCAAGCGAACTGAAGGGACGCATAGGCACCTGAAAGCGTGAAAAAAAGTAATCAACCCGGACATCCCGTTGCATAATCGGGTGACCAAACCCTGGCCAAGGTTTGTCTTTGCAATAATGCGTTACCGCCGCCTCAAGATTCCCAGCTTCAATCTCATGGAGGACACTAGAAAGTCGTATGATAGCATATTTGCAGGCTCCCATATGCGCGGGGCCAGTGGCACAAAACCCACCGATTAGTGCAGAAATGACGTCGCTCTTGGTACTGGCAATAAATCTTATCGTGGTGGTTGTAGGTGTCACAATACCAAACCCGCCCAGCAGTAGAGACATGCACCGGCAAAGCATATCAATATCCCAGTCGGAAGAAGCTTCCTTGCTAGTTAATGCTAACCAAAAAGCACGCTCAAAGGTATTGCAATTTTCGATCGCCGGAAAATCGGAAAACTGTTGGGAAGAGCGCGCCAATGCAATAATCCACGGCATCAGCAAGATAATTTTAAGACAACTACCGTCGCTTACGGGAGCCATGACCTTACCCTGAGCCGCCGAAACCTCAACTTGCGATAATAACATCATAAATCGCTGCGTTAAACTCAAAGATGGCAATGCATTGATCAGTTGATGCATCGCCTGCAGTTTGGCTGTAGGGTTCGTCTTTTGCAGTTCGGCGCTAGCATTCTGAATCAGCCGATCCATCTGTTCTTCATTAAGAAGGTTGCCGGTCAGTGCAAACCATGCGTTCTGCAAATAACGGTTTTCATCGGCAATATCAATCAAATTACATCCACGAATAAACAATACGTTATTATCTAAATCATAATTATCAATAACATCATCTGACATGATTTACTCCTGCTGCTCCGGTGACACGCTATAAAACCTGATGTTGACATTTATCGTATGCGAATTCCCTGATACAATTTCATTACACAAATTATCAAGTTGCATTACAGGACTCCCTTGCGTCATAAACTAGCAGGCATTTCCCTCTGGATGAGAAAAGCAAATCGCTATATTCGACGAGGGTGAGATTAATACGCCCGCGCTTTTTCATATAGGCTTCATAAATATCCGGCAAATGATAGATTTCCTCAGTTAGTTCGGACAAATCAAGGTTGTGAAATACTTCGCAGCAGATTTTAATATCCATAATCTCTTGTCTATCCGCGGATAAAGACAATACAATTTGAACAATCACATCGGGCAACCTTCGATTAATAATTTTGAATATTTTTTCATGGCTAATCAAATTTCCCATGAAATTAAAATCAACAGCATTGCGTTTAATACCTTCAAAATAGAGGTCACCATTTTCAACGGATAATGTGCCCATATCGCCCACGGAATATCTGATAAGTTTGCGCGAGACATCGGGATCCAGCGATGTCACTAGCAGTCCTCTCTTATCTTCATATTCAAAGAAGAAATCATCGCTGAAGAGTAGGTACCGATTAAGCCGCCCTTCGGCGGACATACCAATGAAACCGCACTCCGACAAACCATATAAACCAATTATCCGCAGATCGGCGCCCAGCATCTTGCGCAGATAGTTTTCATGCACGCTCAGCATCGATTCACCAGTAAAGACCACTTTTTTAATTGCCAGTGGAACCCCAAGGCTGAGCATAGCTTCAACGAACTGAACGATGGTGCTGGGCACACCAAACAGTACCGAGAGTCGTATTTCAGCCAGAAACTCGAAATGACTCTTCAGCAGCAGAGCAATATCGCCAACCGGCACAACATGTGCACGGCAATTTTTTAAAATTTCACACGCCAAGTAGTGTAAAGATGAAAACAGATTAATCGTAAACAGGTTGCCAACAACATCCCCTAGGGAAAAAACCTGCCGCGCCGCGCAGGTTACGAATTAAATTGCGCTCTGATGAGCTGATCCCTTCCTTACAGAATTTTAAACGAACGTTGGCCATTTTCATCGCCCCAGTGATGCCACTTGTAGCACTAATCAGCATCGGTAAGTGTTCACCCGCAGAGTCCACTTGAGTCAAAGAACCACTATCACCAGTGATCGAATAAACGCGTGTACTTATCCTAACCAAATCGGGGAAAGCAATGTAATCGAGTGCATGGCAGCCAGTTATTGCCGTTATACGTGGTTGCATTTTTGCATACATTTCAGCACAGAAATAATCCATGATAACTCAGACCTTTTTAATGAAAATTGCACAACCCAGAGCTGCTAGACCTTCTCCACGTGTCACTGTCCAGCTCATCTCACTAAGATCGCAGCCGTATAAAAGATCGGTGATACCGGCTAATGTAAATTTTTCTTCTGTGGACATAGCTGCCACACCGCATTCACGACGTGATTGGTTAAAAATACCAGTGCTGTTTCTTCTGAATCAGCCAAGGGGTCGTGGATGATAATACGACCGCCGCGATCTAAAACACAGCACAACTCCTGTAATCCTTTTTTAGGTTCAGCCCAGTGATGAATTACGGAACGGACATAAATCATTGAAAAGGAGTTATCGGGAAACGGTAAATTGCTGACACTGGCTTCAATGATGTTGAATGCATGCTGGTATTTTAACTCGGTACATTTTTTAACACAAAATTGAACCATACGGGGATCGATATCAACCCCGTAAAAGAAATAGTCTGTGAGTTTTTGGGAGCGGTAAAGCTTGAAAAGCATGTGGCCAGTTCCCATGCCAATATCGAGAATTTTTTCTTCGCAGAAGTAACACCAGATGCTTCTTCCAGAATTCTTTCCATCAAATACGCATTCCACGGTGATGTACCTTCAATAGCATACCTTTCATAGTGCTCAGGGGTGATATTCACCAGTAAATCATTCATCACATATTCCTCTAAATGAAGCTAGTTATGGCATTGCCGTAAACTCGTTAAAAACTAACTGGGTATAGAAACGGTTACGTCCTCATATAAGAGGTCATCTAAAATAATTGATTGCAAACATGCATCCAGCAAAACAACGGTTATCACAGATTGACAAAGATAATAGCAGTTACAAATAAACGTCATCCCTTTAAACACAAATGTATTCCCAACGTACCGAAAAACACATCGCGTCCTGTCATGTTCAACTAAAAAGTAATCATTTATATCAAAAGTACACGCCGAGATGGCGCATAATGCCTTATACAAGCTCTCCATGCAGCTAAATATTGTGGTGCATAGTCGATTATCCAGCACCTGCCCTGCTGGAAAGTCCGCGCATTTTTCACAGTAATCTAGCATAAATGGCCTCGGTAGTTTTTTTCTCAATAAATTCGATATCAACCCCGACAGACTGAATCCGCGGATCATTATTAAGCAACATAATACTTTTACTCCGTCCATGGCTCACAGAACTGTGTGACATCTTTACATCTGGCAAAATCCGTTTAAATATATCGATAAAAAGTACCTTCGCCATTTCACGATGCAATATCATTCTCGATGTACGTCTCGTCGATACAGGCAAATAACGATGAAGCCTATCAATAGCTAAAAAATAGGTATAAAAAGAATGGCTCACAATGCACAGATAATTGTTTGCACGGCGATTAACATACACTCTGCTCATACCATGAGCTTTATCTACATGGTACATTTTATTTTCCCTGTATTTGTCGTGGCAATTTTTCTGATATTTACTTTAAATGCATACTGATACCATTTATCAGTCAATAGTTTAGTAACGACTTTAACCTGCTCACTATTTGCCGACATATCAAGGTTGAGATAAAGATCGCCGTTCTGTGCTTTTGAAAAGTAATGCCTTAAACATCCGGCATACTTAATAATGTCATTTGAGATCAGTTGAACTGGGATAAACTTACCATTGTGTTTAAATTCATTAACGGCTCTGGCTATCCAGTAATAGCATTCGGATTCATCTTTAACAAACAGGTCGCCGGAATCAAACCATTCATCACGCGGCTTTAATTGCAAGGAACTATCAACATAACCATCACACGCGAAAGGCGTTTTATAAAACATACGGCGCACTGAATCAGAAGCATCCGCCCGATCAATGGGGCGCAAATCAATTTTTATATCACTCACCAGAACCTTACCCGGTGCCACAACGCCCATATTTACTGGTTCTTTCAATATCGCGTAGCGAGCAGATCTTATTATGAAACAAGCGCGGTCCGGATTCGGTCTGACCGAAGTTATTCCATAACGTCGTGCATGATGAGAGGATGCCCGATGCTTGTACGGTAAGCAAACGATCGGATGCATTCAAGATATTTTGCACATGGATTCGGCTTTTGGTAAAAATGTCGCTTACTTCCAGCATCCAGTCACCGATTAAAGGCAAGTTGGTAATGCTATAGTGCGAAACGAGTTCAACAATATTACTTATTTGAAATTTTTCAAATACCAGTTTGCTATCCGATAAGAAGGCACATAGCATAGTAGAGAGACCATACATATACTGCACCGGGAAATAACACAATGAGCAATCTTCATTACTTAGTCCAAGAGATTGGCTCACCGCGATGGCATTCTCAATCAGAATATTTTCATGATATTGAATCAACTTCGGCTTACTGGTTGTTCCGGAGGTACAAAAATAGAAATGCGCGCACGGATATGCTGTAAAATCAGCCAGATTTTCGTTCACAGTTGAAAAACAGTGATCAAACGCGATATTAATCCGGTGACTGATGATACTAATATTCCTAACTTCATGGCTCATTACAACAGCCGCAATGCAATTGGCATCAACCAGCATATCAACAATGTCTAAATCATGAATACTGACGATCCAAGCTTTCAATTTTAGCATAGACGCAACAAAATAGCTGATTAGACCTTCGAAATTATTTCTAATCACAAAAACAAACAGCTTATTTTGCTCCTCTTGCGGGTGATCACGAAAATATCTAACTACGGTATCTGCACACCCTTTTGTCATCATGCTGACATCCTCTGCCGAATAATGACTGTGATGATAAATCACTTGCCAGTTTCTTTCTAATAAGGAATATATTGTTAGCATGAGGTGTCCCTTACAGATATTGTGGATTCCCTAAAACCAAGCTGCTTGCGCTACCACCCATACCAAATGAGTTTTTCAATGCATATTTAAGCGGTCGGTACTGATGCTCCCTCACAAGCGCAATGCTAGCAGGCAATTGAGGATCGATTTCATCACAATTCAAAATTTTAGGCAAAACATTGTTCCGAAAAGAAACCAGTACACACAAAATTTCCATCGCACAGGCAGCAGCAATCAGATGCCCGTGCCAAGATTTTGTTGCCACAATCGCTGGGTTGTACGCGCCAAAAACCGTTCTGATTGCGCTGGCTTAGTGCTGATCATTTTGTACTGTCGATGTCCCATGTGTATTCACAAAATCAATAGCGGTACGGTCAATACCCGCATGTTCGATGGCTCGTTCCATCGACAGTTGCATTTCGAGATCATCTTTATGCGGCGCTACAATATGCTGTGCGCAAAGTGCACCGCCGTAACCCAATAAATAGGCCAACGGCTCACGCTGCCGCGCCAGTACGTTAGATAATTTTTCAATAACGAACAGACCTGCGCCCTCCGCTAAAACAAATCCGCTGCGATGCCGGTCAAAAGGCCGCGAACGCCGTGGTCCACTGTAGTTTTGATCAGTCGATATCACTCCCATTTCTTCTAATCGCGCAAGATCATGAGACAAGCACCATATCGTTCTTCCATCGGTATGTCCTATATCTATTCACGAAACATAGCTGCTTCAGAGTGGGAAATACTATATATTTGTAGCAATTTCTTTTAATTGATTCATATCAAAATACAAATCCGATACCTTTTGGCAAAATTTATCAAGATAAATAAACAATTCATCAGAGAGAGATATCTTTTTTTCTCGAATTCTCATTAAATCCTCAGTTTTATTATTTAACGGATGCGCTTCAAAATTACTTGCACGATTTCCTGCTAATGTGGTAGGCATATAATGATTTATGATGTTACAAAAACTACAATCTAAAGGGCCTGAAACATTACTTCCAACCATACCAACGTAGTTATTTTTATTCTCAAAACACTTATATAATTCTTTAATATTACTTGCAAATGGCTTATAGACAAAATCATTATAGCCATATTCGTGAATTTTTTCATAACCACATTTCACGAATGTCTCATCAGCGATATTTAAGAAACCCAAATCTGGAATTTTTGAAGGAAATTTCACAGGCTGTTCTATTCCAAACAAATTATTCTTATCTATCCTATCAATAAAATAATTCCACTGCTCAAAATTAATACTTGCATTGAAATCAATAATAAATTTTACATTTTTGTTTTCATTAACAATTGCAATTGTATCATCCAAATACTGATTCGATGATTTCAATTTTATCAAATCGTAATTACGTATCTCATCATCAATAATTGCACCTATTCCTATCGTTTTAATAGATTTCTTTAATCCAGAATTAATAATTTTAGCCATTTCAACTTTTTTAAAAAAATCTTCCAACCCAAAGAAATAGCTTAAAGAATTTGCAAAGTGTTTACTTTTATTTATTGATCGTTCATTTACAGATTTTATAAAATCGTCCGGCATTTCTCCGTGACTAGGTGACAATGGCAACTCCATAGCAAAGGGCGAAATAACTTTATCCTGAGCAGTAAATAAAATTATCAGTTCTGTTTTTTCAACTAACACACCAGAAGAACTGTGAAAAGAATCCGATAGTTTATATTTATTGGTGTAAACTCTGATGCGTATATCCATATTTTATCTCACAGCCAGAAAAAAAATCCCGTATCATATTTAACTGAAATCTATTCTCATACTTTTTTCTATTTTCAAAATTAACTAAAATGAACTCGGGAGTAGCGATACGTATTAGAGCTAACACTTCTGCCAAATCGAATCTCTCCGATAAAGTAATCGTCACACTATATGGTACGCTATCTTTTTTCATACATTCTATGTTACGCACCCACGTTTGTTTATATTTTTTACTGTCTAGATTTCTTATCTCTGAAATAACATCTGTGCCTATTTGTATCCCTAAAAAGAACGGATTACTCTTTAATAGCTTCAAATATGGTTGAATATAGATGTGCCCCCTGTTGCAATCCGAAAATATTTTTTGCAAATGAGACACATACAAGTATATTTATGAAGTAAATCATAATCGAGCTCAAAAGGCTCTCCACCAGAAAGAATAATAAAATCAGATTTTATGTCATTTATTGTATATAAAGATTCAGGCAACACGTCATCTCTCACCATATATTCCATCGAATACGGACAATGATTGCAGCCCGCACTGCAATTTTCATTACAAATTACAATATTATCGCCCATGAAATTTCTTATTCAAGTTCATATAATCCAATACTAATTGTTTCATGAAAATATTTTGGTATAGAGAAAGATCAGAAATTTTTTTAGCCACAAACGCTTTTATCATTGGTAAAGCTTCATCCTTTGATATAGACAGCAAATGAGAAATATAGTCTATCCGTTCTTCTAAATTGAGAGATAATCTTGGACTGGTGAAAAATGTTAAGATATCCAATTCCGGACTGGCTTCTTGACATAAATCCCAATCCACTACCATAAAAGAACTATCAGAAGTAACAATGATATTATCAGGATGTAAATCTCCATGTGATAAGATTATATTCTTGCTTAATCGATCTTGAAAGATCTTATTGATTTGATCAATAATCGCCTTTTGATGTAGCAAATCCATTTGGCTCAATACAGTACCTCGGATAAACTCCCATTCGACTATTTCATCGCAAAGTGTTATCAAATTTGGTGCAGGATAGAGACTTTGTCGAAAAGAGCCATCCTTGATGTTTTCATTAATGCACGATGCTTCCGGATAAATTTGCCCATAGCAAAACTCTTGATGCTTGCGTTTCAAGAAATGTTGTTTTGACGATTGTGCATTTTCAGGCTGTAACCAAATGATTTCTTGTTTTCTGACAAAAATAATTAAAGCAGACACCCCAAAAATCACAGCCATAATCACTGCCAACCACAAATTAGCTTGCCAGAATGTTGAAAAAACATGACCGTATAAAAAACTGAATGCAAAGGATACAACAGCTGTAATAATGGCTGTAAATGATAAAACAGTCGCGATAGCTTTGGGATCAATCAGTGAATTTATAAGAAGAGACGACAGATAAGATCGATAAGCAGATTTAAAAACACATAGCAGTAAAAATCCTAATATAAGAGCCGCAATAATTTGAAATGACATGAGAAAAAAAGCAATGGTTACCATACAACCAATCATTAAGACGGGAAAAATAGGATTTTGAAACTTTGAAAAATACTTCTGAAACAATATATTGGAACTTGCTGAAAAAAAATTCCCAATGATAAAAATAATCGAAACCAAAATAGCAGGTTGAAATGGCAAAAAATCAGAAAATGCGATAGAAACAGTTCGATTATTAACCAAAATAGCAAAAGCTGAAACTGCACTTAAAAAAACAAGAGTGAAGCGATAAGGGTTTTTGACTTCTTTACGGCTGGCGCACATAACTGTGAAAATACTCGGATGAGCGTTGATATGAAAACTATCTAATCCCTTCGTCAGTTTTGAAAACATAAAAATAGCAAAAATTAATGAAAGGATTTGAAAAATTACAGGCAATGCAGGATGCACATAATAAAGTATTCCCCCTAAAAAAATAAGTACCGTTGTCACACTATAGGTAACAGCAGCCACTTCGGACTTAACGGAAAACAGTGTGCGATGCTTTGGTACTACAGAAAAGAGTAAACTATCTTCCGCACCTGAGAAACAAGCGGCCGCTAATGTGATACACAACAAATAAGTGGCGTAAGCAAAATATGCATAATTCATAAAAAGAGCTAAAAAACCGCAAAGAAAGAAAAACAGCCCAGTATAAATAACGCGCTTACTTCCATAAACATCTGATAATAAACCCAAGGGGACTTCTAAGATCAAAGGAAGCAATAAAAAATAACTACCGATTAAAACAATATCCGCTTGCGACAAATGCAATTTTTCCGACAAAAAAAGTGGTAAAACAGCAACCACTAGAGCAGTAGACTTGCTAACGCTATAAATCTTAAATTGCTTAACCTTATCCACAAAATACCTTCCCACGACATCCGCTACATGCGCCAGATTCTTTCAAAGATTTTAAAACGCTTTGAGCAGACCAATCTATTGCCTCATAATTTTGTAGATTCCCAAAAGCTTCTGAATAAAAGCAATTTTTTAAATCTCCATTATAGTCCAATACCAAGGATGAAAATGGAAATAAACACATTAACGGCGACGAAACGTACGCAGAATTTTCGCCTAAGTAATAATTAATACAATTTACAAAATTTTGTGACGTCCATGAGATTTTCCTTTCTTGGAACTTTTTATCTATATAAATCTGGAGGGGGGATTCTTTCCTTGATAATTCATCTCTCAAATGAAAAAGTGAGGCGTTTGGCGGAAGAATTTTGTTGCTTAAAGCCTTAGATCGATCCTTTGTATTATTGTTTCTAGAAAAACAAAATGACGACGTATCGAGCGGGTTGAATCCGATATAATCGACATCTTTGCTTATACAAAAATCGATAAAATTAATAATATTTTCTAGAATCTCTTTAGTAACTGTCGCTCTTATTCCTATACTTTGCAGAGGTTGAAGATTCTTAACTGTTTCAATGTTTTCCCACACGCGATCAAATTTATTCGCCCCCCGTATATCATAATATCCTTGGACACTAGTCGAATCCATAGAAATAACAATTTCTTTTATGTCATACTGTGAAATCCATAAATTTTTATGCAATAAGATGCCATTGGTATTTAATTCAACAGGCAGACCTAGTTCATTCAACGTTAATAAAATATCTTTAAGCCTCGGATGCATTAAAGGTTCTCCCCCAGAAAGCATCACTGAGGCAGCTCCTTTTTCTTTCAACATTCTAAATAAGGGTATTAAACTTTCTGGAGTATGCCAATTTTTTTCCTTAATCTTCCAGCAATCGCACATGATACAAGGGGCTATTGCAGTTCTGGATAATATGTATAATAGGTGTTACAGGTACCCATAATTTTTTAAGATCAAAAATCGAATCTGACGCACTAATCAAGTTTTCCTTCTTTAAAAGAAAGCCATTCTTTTCTAGTTCTCTTAACAAGATTGAAAAATCTGATGCTAAAATCTCTGTCTCTACATTAAGCTTTGCCGAAACAGTTTCAATTTTCTGATTCTGTAAAAATTGGCTAGCAGAAACAACCGATGCCCCCTATGAGGTCGCTGAAACTATTCTAAGTCATACAGTAGGAGGACAAGTAGAGCGCTCCTATCGTCGCACTGACTATCTAGAAAAGCGCCGTGTCTATATGGATAAATGGGCGGCTTATGTCACCGGTCAAACCTAAAATATGGGGTGAATAACCCCATGATCTGTGGATAACTTTCTCTCTCTTCTCTCTCATTCGCTCTCAATTAGACTCATAAATTATCACATGAGAATTTATATGATAAAATATTGTTTTCTATAAATAAAATACCTTCAAAAATGAACCAAAATGTGGTTAATAAATGATTATGATTTGTTACCATTTTTATAGTGAAAGGATTTTAGAATGACAGAAAATGATATTCTTTTAACAAACCGTGAAAGTGCAAAATTGCTTCATATGAGTGTTTCAACATTCCGCCGTCATGTAACTAATGGCTCTCTCCCAAAACCTTTAAAATTTGGTTTTTTATCGCGTTGGTTACAATCGGATCTTTTGAATGTAATCGAACAAGCAAAACAGCAACGTTATAACGACGCGGCATAAAAAGAAAACCTTGTCACATAAGGATGGACAAGGCTTTCTCTGCTGAAGCAAGACTTAAGGTTTGCATTCAAGTTGTTCTGAATGTTTTTTACAATAAGGGCTATTTAAGCGTCTCTCAACACTTCGCTGAGGCATGACAGCACCAGGACGACATATGGGAAG
>NZ_JBHIRN010000015.1:0-24601 GCF_042197205.1 Bartonella sp. AA2SXKL | reverse complement strand
CCAAAAAACTTGGCAAAAACTCTCTTACATCAATGGAACCAATCCACCCCTTAATGCGGCTAGGCAAAGATTTACAATAATCCATCAATTATGAGATAGACGACATAAAGCCTTCACCAATCCAACTCGCTAAATCTTCGCCCGCTTGTTCCATACCAGCCTTGGCACTCTCCGAGAGCTTTTCCTGTGTAAAAAAACTCTTTCTAAACTAGAACTTTTTAAAATCCCCTTTTTACTCCTCTCTCAAAGAAAAGATAAAACTGCCAAAACACGTGAGAGTCATCTAAGGATAATTGCATGAGACCATAACAGCTATAAACAGACTCCAATATTTGTATCATATTATTGTAACGATTTACTTACGTATAAAAGAAGAAGATAAAATTGTAATACAACTAAAAGTTCATACGGTTAATCAAGAGAAATTATACAGCATCACAAAACATCAATTGTTTGAAGATTATAAGTAAAAAATTGATCAAAATAAAAAGCTTTTCTTATGAAAAAGAAAAGAGTTACCCATGAGTAGATATTATAAACTCTAACAAAGGGCATAACTTGATAATTATACTGCAACAAACTAATAGAAACAGCCTTCTTGATAATTCTGGACAACATGTGCTAGCAAATTATGAACACACCCTTGACAAACTCCCCTTTCTTCAAAGATGAAAGCCTAAAAAGAAAAAATAGAATAACAAACCATTATTCTGCTTTGTATTAAAGCTCAGTTCACATTAAACCATTGTACTTATAGCGTATAACCTGAAATCTTAGCAGCTTTGAAAAAAATATGTCTGATTTTTCACTCTATTTCTAAATAACATTTAGACACTCCTACTGCTCTTCAAGTCCGCACATATAATACGCTTTTTCCCTCATGCTTTAAGACAAAGAAACAAATCCTATTATAACTTACTGCAACTTGCCGAAAATTGGGTGTCTTTCCCTATAACACCAAGATCTTTAATTAAAAGCGGTTTTCCTATTTCTCCATTATAGGCTTTAACGTGAATGGTCTTGCCTTTCACATCTATGAGGTAATAATCTCCATTAAAAAGCGCACCAGCTGTATAGATAGGGATATTTCCAAAAACCTTATCATTTTTCGCACGGCAATAAGACTGATAATGCGTGTGACCCACGAAGATTGCTTTAACATTATGAGAGGTAATAATTGACTTAAAGACCGACAAATCTTTAGCATTCTTTTTACGAATAAAAAAGGATTCACCATCAATGGAAGCAGCACGCGCATCATGAAAATTAATGATTGTCACTTTACCTCTTGCATCAGCAGCAGCTAAATCGTTCCTAAGCCAATCTAAAGATTTATTGATTTGCACTTCTGTAGACTGCCCCTTCAAACCAACCGTATAGCTTGGATAATTGTGAAGCTGCACATAGTGAACATCTCCATAATCCCAAGAATAACTCAAACTCCCCCTTATCGAGCGAATATTTCCACCCGAAATGGGAACCAAGCTTTCAGTAACATCTGCATTGAAATGCGATAATTGACTACGGTATTTTTTGATTTCCGATACCATTCTTGAAACTGCACTTATAGCACAAGCATCTTTGTAAAAGCTGAATTCTTGAGGATTTGTACAATTACCAACATTATTGGCATAATCGTGATTCCCTAGCCCCTCATAGACAGGTGCTCCAAGAGTTTTATAAACATTTTCATAATCATCATAGTTTTTTTGTTGTCCAAACTCCGTCAGATCACCATTGACAATATGGAATGCAGCTTTGTGCGCTTTTATCACACCAGCAACCTGCTCATTTATCTTTAACCATGGCTCTCTGTTTGATATTCCATTGGCATCACCAGAGTTTAAACGCCACGGTTGCGGATCAGCCATAATGATAGCAGTATAATTTTTTGTAAGAGACTTTTCTTTCATCGACCAATCCATGAATGCATCATGATAAAGCCTCTTGTCTCTTTTTATTTTTTCAGAATCAAGATTAAAACAACCAGAGAGAGTAAAAGCAATCACGGTGATTACCAATTCAACTTTATATCTCATAAACCTATCGCCATAAAAACGTTACATATTATATTAAAAAATTCCTCAGAAGCAATTTTTTAGATTTTATTGTCAAAAATATGTCAAAAATTCGAAATAACGAAAGCAATAATCCTTCAATGAAGGTGCACTTTGATGATATAAAAGCACTGTTGATTTCAAGCCTTCAACTTGAAGCATCTTCATTGATTAAGATTTATAAGCTTGGGCTCTGGCTCTTTCAAATGTCATCGATACATCAACAGCTTATAAAAACTTAGTCGTATAGTATTAAAATATCCCCAACAGGAGAAAGAATGTATTCTTATATTAGAGCACCCAACTCCTTTGGATATCAAGATCAAATATATTAGAATATTATGATAAATAAGGTATAAATAATCAAAAGTGCTAGCAATAGTGTTTGAGTATTACCGTCATCACTTACTTTTACAAGTTATAAAAATTCAGAATTATTACAGAAAATACTATTATTACTTTATAAAAATAATATAACTTATGTAAGTATTATAATAATATTTATAATTTCTATAATATAGATTTACAATAAATTTAATTATATAATATAAATAATTACAAACACACTGTGTGTTAAATGTAAATTCATACAAATTTAATATTATTTATTTTTTAATTTTGACAAAAAACCAAAAATGTCTTACCAAATAAAGACAATTATCGAAATTAATAACAACTAATAACAACTATCCATTTTCACTTCTTCTTATGAAGTTTGCGGGGAAATGAATATTTGGGGGCTCTCATAAGGAGAATACTGGTGTATAAAACATCCCTTTTATCATGCACGGCTGCGGCTGCTATCATACTATTCAACATCCAGTTCACTGCACATGCTGAAACTCTTGATGTTGCCAACGAAGAAAAAGATATATCCGGAAAAACGTACGAGACTATTTATGTAAAAGACAAAGGAAAAATCACCGGCAGTACTGTAACTGTAACTGGAAATAAAAACACAAATACAGACACAGGTAGCGATAAATATGTTGTAACAGTTGAAGGTGCTAACAGTGCGCTTGAATTAAATGGCTTAAATATTCAAGGCACTGATTCTGATGTTCGTTTTGGTATTTCTGTAAAAGACGGCGCTAACATCAACCTGACTGGGGGGAACATTACAGCTTCTCAAACTGGTGTTTATATTGATGATAGTAAGAATAGTAGAAATATACTACAAAATGTAGTGATATCAGATAATAAAAATGAAGCATCATCACTCCTTGGAATAGAAATAAACAACGAAAGTTTTATCACTTTAGAAAATGTAACAGTTAAGCAAGCAGAAACTGGTATACTTGCGGATGTCGTTTCTCAAGTTATAGTATCCGGAGGATCATTCGAAGGTAAAATGGATGGCGTATATGCTATGGGCGGCACCACCATTACTGTAGATGGCGGTACTAACATTACCTCATCTAATGGTAACGGACTCCATGCCGATGATGAAAATACCACCATAAAAATGACTGGGGGAAGCGTAACTGGAAAAGACGCAGCATTGTATACAAACGACGGTGGTCATATTAAAGTCACGGGCGGTACTCTAACAGCTAAGGAAGATACCACAAGTGCACCTACTACAGAAGGAGATAACCCTGCATATAATAAGGGTACTAAAATTGAGAGTGGATTCGGCGCATTGTCTCAAGGTGAAAACAGTGTGATTGAATTATCTGATACAAAGATCAATGATGCGACAATCGGGTTAAAAACACAAGAAAGTGGCGCAATCGCAATGACTGGGGGAAGCATTACAGCGTCCAAAGTTGGTGCATTCTTTTTAGATAGCAAGAGCAAAGAAAACGAACTGAAAGATGTAGTGACATCAAGTGGGAAAGATGATGCGCCACTAATCAATGGAATCAAGGCAACTAACAGTAATGTCACTTTAAATAATGTAACAGTGACGCAAGCACAAACTGCCATAGATGCATATGATTCCACAGTAAAAGTCTTAGGAGGATCATTTGATGCAGAAAAAGCAGCAATATTTGCTCAAAACGGCGGCAACATCACTTTAACTGGCGGTGCAAAAATTACATCATATAACGATGCTGGACTCTATGCGGAAGGTTCAAAGTCCATCATCGAAATGACAGGAGGGAGCATTACAGCGAAAGAGGAAGCAGTAACGACAACATACGGTGGCCATATTACTGTTACAGATGTCACCCTAAAAACAAATGGTGATGGAATTGGTGTAGCTTCTGATGACCTTGGTAGCATGATTGAATTACTTGGAAAGACAACGATTAGTGATAGTGCAATCGGGCTTCAAGCACAAAACGGTGGTGTAATCAAGATGACTGGGGGAACCATTACAGCTTCTGCAGCTGGTGCTGGCTTCTTAAACAGTAACAGCCGTGAAAACAAACTAGAAAATGTGACAATATCGAGTGGTAAAGACGATGCGCCACTGAACTTTGGAATAAAAGCAGATAAAGGTACCGTCACTTTAAAAGATGTAACAGTGACTCAAGCAGCCGCCGATATATTTGCAGATCATGATTCGACAATAACAATCTCGGGAGGATCATTCCATGCACAAAATGCAACAATATCTGCTCAAAACGGCAGCGCCATCACTTTAACAAACGGTGCAAAAATTACATCATCTGATGATGTTGGATTATATGCTAAAGATTCAAACTCCTCCATCACAATGATAGAAGGAAACGTCACGGGAAAAGCGAGTGCTTTGGTTGCTGAAGATGGTGGTCATATTACTGTTACAGATGTTACCCTAAAAACAAATGATAGCGATAAGTCATTTGGTGTATTTTCTAATGGCGCAAATAGTGTAATTGAATTGCTTGGAAAGACCACAATTAGTGGTAGTGCAATCGGGCTTGCATTCCAAAATGATGGCGCAATCAAGATGATTGGAGGAACCATTACAGCTTCTGCAGCTGGTGCTGGATTCTTAAACAGTAACAGTCATGAAAACAAACTAGAAAATGTGACAATATCGAGTGATAAAGACGATACGCCACTGAACTTTGGGATAAAAGCAGATAAAAGTACCGTTACTTTAAAAGATGTAACAGTGACTCAAGCAGCCGCCGGTATATTTGCAGAGAATGATTCGACAATAACAATCTCGGGAGGATCATTTCATGCACAAAATACAACAATATCTGCTAAAAGCGGCAGCACTATCACTTTAACCAATGATGCAAACATTACATCATCTGATAATGTTGGACTCTATGCAGAAGGTTCAAAATCCACCATCACAATGACGGGAGGAACTGTCACGGGGAAAGGTAATGCATTGGTTGCTGAAAATGGTGGACATATTACTGTTGCAGATGTGGCTCTAACTGTCACAGATGTGGCTCCAAGTGACGACTATATATCGTCTGGTGTATTTTCTGTTGGTGAAGGCAGTGTAATTGAATTACTTGGAAATACAACTATTAGTAATAGTGCACTCGGGCTTCAAGCACTAAACGATGGTGCAATCAAGATGACTGGAGGAGCCATTAAAACTTCTCTAGTTGGTGCTGGCTTCTTAAACAGTAACAACAGCGAAAACAAGCTAGAAGGTGTAAAGATATCGAATAGTAAAGACGATGCGTTACTGAACTTTGGAATAAAAGCAGATAAAAGTACCGTCACTTTAAAAGATGTAACCGTCATGCAAGCAACCAATGCCTTAGTTGCAGATGATCACTCGACAATAACAGCCTCAGGAGGATCATTTCATGCACAAAATACAACAATATCTGCTCAAAACGGCAGCGCCATCACTTTAACCAACAATGCAAACATTACATCATCTGATAACATTGGACTCTATGCAAATAGTTCAAACTCCACCATCAGCATGACGGGAGGAACCGTCACGGGGAAAGGTAATGCATTGGTTGCTGAAAATGGTGGACATATTACGGTCACAAATGTGTCTCTAAATGTTACAGATGTATCTCTAGGTGACGAAGATATATCGTCTGGTGTATTTTCTAATGGCGAAGGCAGTGTAGTTGAATTGCTTGAAGGAACAACGATTAGTAATAGTGAAATTGGACTTACAACAAACGATGGTGGCGCAATAAACATGACTGGAGGGACCATTAAAACTTCTCTAGTTGGTGCCGGCTTCTTAAACAGTAACAGCGGTGAAAACAAGCTAGAAGGTGTGAAGATATCGAATAATAAAGACGATGCGTTACTGAACTTTGGAATAAAAGCAGATAAAAGTACCGTCACTTTAAAAGATGTAACAGTGACTCAAGCAGCCGCCAGTATAGTTGCAAATGATCACTCAACAATAACGGTCTCAGGAGGATCATTTAGTGGACATGATGTAGGAGGAAGCGCCGAAGCCAGCAGTACGATTATCTTAAAAAACAATGCTAACATTATATCATCTAATGGCGAAGGACTCCTTGCAGACGGTTCAGGATCTAAGATCATAATGACGGGAGGATCCGTAGCCGCGAACAAAACAGCGTTATTCGCAATCAACGGTGGGCATATTGATGCCACAGATGTTGCTCTAACAACAGAGGGAAAAGGAAGCGGTGCATTTGTAAGTGGCAATGACAGCACAATTCAATTGCATGGTGATACAATAATTAACAATACTTTGGACGGCCTTGGAGCAGTTAACGGTGGTAAAATCATTAGCGAAAACTTATCGATAATCGGTGGTGAAGCACTTGAAGGCTCCGACAACGAACGCACTGGTATATGGACATCGGACTCTGGTAGTGAAGTTAGGTTAATGGGCAAAACAACCATTCAAAATGTCGATGAAGGGTTTTATGCAGACGGTGGAAGTCAAATCATTAGCGGAGATTTAATTATAACCGGTAGTGAAAGTAAAACAATGACCGTTGGTGTAAACGTTGCAGAAACTGATAGTTTAATTAAGTTAAATGGTAAAACAATCATTCAAAATTTTGATGTTGGTCTTTTTGCAGGAAATAATAGCACAATTAAGATGACGAATGGTTATATTGGAGCAACAGAGAATACAATAAAAAATAAAATAGAAGCAAAAAAAGTTGCACTATGGGCGGCAGCTAATGGACATATTGATCTCAAAGATGTTTCTGTAACAGCAGGAATCAGCGGCTTGCAGTTCTTAGCTCTCCCTAATACCAAAACCGATGAATCAAATGATCCGCAAAAACATCAAAATAGTGAAATCAATTTAACCAATGCAGATATTCACGCTGAAAATGGTACTGGAATTTTCATTGGAGCTTTTACTAACACAAACATTGAAGATATTCCAACTTTATCAATCGGTACAGCAAATCTCAAAAATTCAGAAATCCATGCTGATGTATTGTTAGGAGATGGTCTTTTCGAAGATCCAAAATCTTGGAAAAATGACAATTATTGGAACAATAAAGAGGTTAAAGCGATCTCCAATGGCTCCTTCACATTAAGCGCTGATCAGTCTACTCTAGAGGGCAGAGCGAATATTGCTAAAGACAGAAATGTACGTTTTGATCTGAAAAACAATACGAAATGGACGTTGAAAATCAGCAAAAACGAAAAAGATGCTGATGGCAATCTGCTTGATATCGCTCAAAGATCTCGTTCTGATATTTCCACGCTTAATCTCGATAACAGCTCCATTGTTTTTGAGAAACCAACAGAAGATCACTACCAAACATTGCATATAGGTTCTGGTAAACCAGACACGCAAGCGGTCTATAGTGCAACGGGAGACGCAAAGATTTACTTCAACATTGCTTGGAGTGATGGCGTAGTAAGTGCCGATCAAAAAACCGATAGACTTCTGATCCACGGTGATGTCTCAGGCTCCACAACAGTTTATATCAAAAGCGATTCTGGAGATGAAAGTAGTGTAGTCGATGCTGCTGATCCTTCAAATATAGGTGGCCTCTCGCTCATTCAAGTATCTGGAAAAGCACAAAAAGACTCTTTCAAACTCGTAAATGGCTATACCACAAGAAATCGTTTGCCTTATAAATATACGCTAACGGCCTATGGACCAGAGTCAAGCCACGGTACAGCCGATGTTGCACAAAGCCTCTTTGATGAAAAGAATGAAAATTTCTGGGATTTCCGCTTACATAAAGAAATTCTTGAAACGGATTCTGGTTCTGGTCCAAGTGTGATCGTCCCTGTAGCACAAACGGCCAGTTACTTAGTCATGCCAAATGCTCTCTTCTATAGTGGATTAACCGATATGGCTAAACAAAACGCACTCTTAGCCAATATCAGAACATCTGTCTTAGGAAAAGAAGAAGAAAAACAAACCGGTTTCTTCCTCTATACTTACGGAAACACAGGAACCTTATCTTCCAAGCGCGGACCTCTCAAATATGGTTATGGTGCTGACATCCGCTATGCTGCTCTCCAAGCCGGTGTTGCATTCGCGGCATTAGAAGGACAAAATACCACAACACATTTCGGTCTTGTAGGCACCTATGGGCGGCTATCTTTCACTCCAAAAGATATGGATGATGTAAGTAAGAGCACATTGGATAAATGGTCACTAACAGCTTATGGCAGCGTGCAGCATGACAATGGTTTCTATATGGATACACTGTTATCCTATGGAATTCTAAAAGGAGATATCACCAATGCTATCATTGGCAAAACCGCAAAATTGCAAAATGCCAAAATGTTGAGTATCTCCACCACTGTTGGCAAAGAGTTTGCAACCGGAATGGAAAGTTTAACATTTGAGCCACAAGCACAAATTGCCTATCAACATTTGATGTTTAATACCATTGAAGATGCTGATAATTTTACCGTTGATATGAAAAATCCTTCTCAATGGTTGATCCGTGTTGGTGGACGTTTGACAAAAACCATTTCCACTGAGAACAACCGTCCGATGTCTTTCTATGGAAAAGTAAACTTGATCAAAACCTTTGGTGATAATGGTACCATTCATATTGGTAGAAACTTTGACCTTGATCCTATGGGACCTGCAATTGAAGGCGGCGTTGGCATCAATGCACAACTCTCCCACAATTTCTCGCTTCATGGTGATGTCAGCTATCAACAAAAGCTTCAGAAAACGGGTACATCTGGAGCAAATTTCTCAGGCGGCATACGCTATCAGTTTTAAAACAAAACTGTCAAAACAGCGTATTTCTTTTCTATGTATTAACAAAAAGGCAGCACGATGTGCTGCCTTTTTTATTCTTGACACCCTTTCATAAAAAGATTGCTCGAATAGCTTTTGTTCTTTATCTTCCCAAGATCATCTCCATCAAGATTTATTGATTGACAAGGCTAGGTATAGTTTTTGATGCATACCAGATTGAAGCAGTTGCTCGTACACAGGTAAAAAAGCGCTTTCGTTATAATCCTGAAAAGACAGCTGTGGAAGGTCTTGCCAATTTGCTGGAATTGGGGAGCGTGAAATGCGTGTAGCAGTCTTTGCGCAAAAGAATGAAAATATGCACCAAAGCGGGTGGTTATGCTTAAGGGTGAAAATAAATTCAGTGTTTTTGAGAAATCTGCCCCTTACGCTGTCTTAGATATTGAATGGCATTTATCTCTCATAAACAAAAATGTCGCAAAGCGCTTCATCTCCAAGTGAAAGCAAAACTTTCAGAAAAAACACCTTATATATATTTATTGATAAATCGCGCTTGCTTCATAAAATCCCCTTCCCCTTTTTCTCAAAGCAAAAAGAAAATGTAAAGTTTTACTGTCGTAAGTAAATAAAAAGCACAAGCTACTATTATTTTCCTCTTGACACAGGAAACATACTGCAAAATATTTCTTTACGCAGATAGTTTAATTAAATACACCCAAAAAACAAAGACATCAACCACTTTATTAAAATACTCAAGAAGAAACTAAGATTTATAAAAGCATCAATCAGTGCTCTTTAGCATATTTATAAAACACATTGCATCCAATATAAAACACCTCAGATCTAAAATTAAGTAAACTTTTTTAATTTTTGCTGACGGCTGTTCCCAACGATGCTGTCCCCCCTTTATTCTCCTTAATGCATCAAAATATATGACAGTACTGTGATACCCTTAAAAAAGTACAAACAAACAACGATCATTTGCTTATAATATTGTCCTTAAATATCATTTTTAATATTTTTAATTATATATTTAATACGTAATAAATAAAACTATAAATATAATATGACTTAAATGTAAATATATACATTAATTATTATGTTTTTTAATTTGACTATAAGTAAATTATAAAATAGTGATCAGGAAGAATGTTTTTTATAGACCATTATTTATTTTCTTATATTGTTTGTTCTTCTTATAACAAGTGGAGATATGGAAAACAGGAAAAATATTTGTAGCTTAATTTTTGTAGCTTAATTTAAGTGAGGAGAACATAAATGTCTAAAAAGTCTCTTTTATCATATACAGCAATTGCAGCAATTCTATTATTTGGGACCTACCACAACACACAAGCGGAAGAACTTAAAGTTTCTGATGGAAAAAAAATGGAAGTCTCTAAAGAAAGCTACGAGAATATTTGGGCAGAAACGGGTGGAAAAATCATCGGCAAGAATTTAAAGCTGGGGAGTACCTCTCCAACACCACCATCTGTTACAACCGTTGTCACCGTTAAAGGATCCGATAGTTTGATTGAATTATCGGACAATACCATCATTGGTGCTCCACTTGGAACTAAATCTTCCTATGAATACGGCGTTAATATATCGGACAACGCTACATTCAAAATGACAGGAGGTTCTATCAATGTTGATAAAACCGCTATTCAGCTAAATGCTGGTAACGGAAATATGGAAAATGTCACAATAACAAGTGAAAACAGCGAACCCTATAACGCAATAAAAGCTGAAAAAAAAAGTAAACTCACTTTGAAAAATATAACTGTTAAAAAAGCAAAAAACAGCATCTTTGCAGATAACCAAACTCAAGTAACAGTTATCGATGGATCTTTTGAGGCAAACGAAACAGCAATCAATGCTCGAAACGGTAGTATCATTACTTTAAACAATAAGGCAAAAATCACATCACTTAACGGTGATGGGCTCAATGCCATTGGTGAGCAATCAAAAATTTTTATGACAGGGGGAACTGTTACTGGGAGCAATAGTGTATTATATACAAAAGCTGGTGGATATATTAATGTTAAAGATGTTGTGCTCACAGCAGATGGTAAAGGAACAAAATTCGGTGCTTTTGCAAGAGGTCACAGCACTATTGAATTGAATGGTAACACAACAATTAAAAATGCTTCGATCGGTGTTAAAGCCGAAAGTGATGATGCGACAATCAAGATGACCGGAGGATCGATTGAGGTCACAGGAGACAAAGCAGTAGGTGCATCATTTCTTAACACCACCAGCAAAGAAAACACGCTGAAAGATGTAAAAATATCAAGCGGAAATGATGACTTTCTTATGGATAAAGGAATAAGTGCTGACAAAGGAAGTATTGTCACTTTAAATAATGTAACCGTCACGAAAGCAAAAAACAGCATCTTAGCAGATAACAAATCTCAAATAACAATCACCGGCGGATCTTTTGAGGCAAAAGGAGAAGCAATAATTGCTCAAAACGGCAGTAGCATTACTTTAAACAATGGTGCGAAAATCATTTCATCTGAGCATAATGCGCTGAGTGCCATTGGTGAGCAATCAAAAATTTTCATGACAGGAGGAACTGTTACTGGGAGTAATAATTCATTATATGCAACTTTGGGTGGATATATTCATGTTAAAGATGTTGCACTCACAGAAAATGGCGAAAGTTCAGTTACAGGCGCATCAGCTGAGGGCCCAAACAGCGTCATTGAATTAAAAGGAAAAACAACGATTACGAAGACTCTCTTTGGTCTTTATGTAACGGATGGAGGCAAAATCACAAGTGAAGAATTAACGATAAAAGGGAAGAGAACAAATATTGAGGGAATCGAACTGCCCAGCATGGGTGTAAATGCTGCTGCAAATAGCGTCATTGAATTAAACGGAAAAACAACGATTGAAAAAGTTGATTTTGGACTTGTCGCATCCAATAGCACGATTAAGATGATCAATGGCGCTGAAAACAAAATAGATGCAACACTAATTGCACTAAAGATAAACAGAAATGGACATATTGATCTCGCAAATACTTCTGCAACAGCAGGGGTTGCTGGGGTGAATTTTACAGATTTGTCTAAAAATAAGTTAAATGGCCTAAGTAATAGTAATCCACAAGATTGGCAAAACAGTGAAGTTAATTTGACCAATACAGATCTGATCGTTGAAAATGGTATTGGAATAAATACCGATGAATCAATGGGAAAAATTAATCTCAAAAATTCAAAAATCCTTGCAGATACGTTATTCAAAAACATAAAGCAGAAGACAAAACCTGTTGAAATGTTTACTTTAACCGCAGACCATTCTGTCTTACAAGGCGGTGTAAGAAATGACGAAAATGGGCAAACACGCTTTGATCTGAAAAACGACACAAAATGGACGTTGAAGATCAGTAACAATGAAAAAGATGCTGATGGAAAACTACTTGATATTGCTCAAAGATCTCGTTCCGATATTTCTACGCTTAATCTCGATAACAGCTCCATTATGTTTAGCAAGCCAACAGAAAAACAGCATTACCAAACTTTGTATATAGGTTCTGGTAAACCAGACACGCAAGCCGTCTACAATGCCTCTGGTGACGCAAAAATTTACTTCAACGCACAATGGAGTGATGGAGCACCAATCGCCGATCAAAAAACCGATAGGCTTTTGATCAATGGAAACGTCTCAGGCAACACATCAGTTTATGTTTCAGGACGCGTAGAAAAGAACAGTAGTCAAGCAAATACCTCTGCTGCTCCTAATGTACGGGGGCTTTCACTCATTCAAGTTTCTGGAAAAGCAACTGAAAACTCTTTCAAACTCGTAAATGGCTATACCACAAGAAATGGTTTACCAGATATGTATACACTACGTGCCTATGGACCAGACTCAAGCCAAGGAAAAGCCGATATTGCGCAAAACCTCTTTGATGAAAAGAATGAAAATTTCTGGGATTTCCGTTTACAACCCGAACTGCTTGGCTCCAATTCTGGTTCAAATCCTGATCCTGAAACAAATATCCCTACCGTTGCTCCTGTACCACAAACAGCAAGCTATTTGGTCATGCCAAATGCTCTCTTCTACAGTGGATTAACCGATATGGCTAAACAAAACGCACTCTTAGCCAATATCAGAACATCTGTCTTAGGAAAAGAAGAAGAAAAACAAACCGGTTTCTTCCTCTATACTTACGGAAACACAGGAACCTTATCTTCCAAGCGCGGACCTCTCAAATATGGTTATGGTGCTGACATCCGCTATGCTGCTCTCCAAGCCGGTGTTGCATTCGCGGCATTAGAAGGACAAAATACCACAACACATTTCGGTCTTGTAGGCACCTATGGGCGGCTATCTTTCACTCCAAAAGATATGGATGATGTAAGTAAGAGCACATTGGATAAATGGTCACTAACAGCTTATGGCAGCGTGCAGCATGACAATGGTTTCTATATGGATACACTGTTGTCCTATGGAATTCTAAAAGGAGATATCGGCAATGCTATCATTGGCAAAACCGCAAAATTGAAAAATGCCAAAATGTTGAGTATCTCCACCACCGTTGGCAAAGAATTTGCAACCGGAATGGAAGGCTTAACATTTGAGCCACAAGCACAACTTGCCTATCAACATTTGATGTTTAATACCATTGAAGATGCTGATAATTTTACCGTTGATATGAACAATCCTTCTCAATGGTTGATCCGTGTTGGTGGACGTTTGACAAAAACCATTTCCACTGAAAACAACCGTCCTATGTCTTTCTATGGAAAAGTAAACTTGATCAAAACCTTTGGTGATAATGGTACCATCCAGATTGGCAGAGATTTTGACCTTGATCCTATGGGACCTGCAATTGAAGGCGGCGTTGGCATCAATGCGCAACTGTCTCACAATTTCTCCCTTCATGGTGATGTAAGTTATCAACAAAAGCTTCAGAAAACTGGTATATCTGGTGCAAGCTTTTCAGGAGGAATACGCTATCAGTTTTAAATCAAGGCTGTAAAAATAGCCTATTCATTCTATTCAATTTAATAAAAAGGGCAGCACAATATGCTGCCCCTTTTGTACATTAAAGTCATCCTTTTTCCTTTTAAAGCACCCTTCCCTCTTAATACTTAGTTCTTTACGAAAATCACCAAGACAAGACACAACAAACGCAACAGAGCACTTCCACCCCCAGTGGATGAAGAGTACTTCCTACTTTGAAAAAAAGAGAAGTCTATTAGAAATAAATTAATACCACTGTGTTGAAAGATGAAAGCCCACTTTAAGCCCAAGTAAGTTAGCTTTTTTACTAGCTTCTTCTACATCCTTTTTTGTTCCCTCATAACCCCAATTTGCGTCATATAATAATCCCTACCATCACGTAAAAGATGTTATGGTACCACTATATCAGTATCTCACAATATTTCTCTGAATAATAATATTCAAAATTATAATTCTTTAAATAAAATCAATTATAAATACATTTTGTATTAGACATAATTAATATCAATTATTTTTTAATTTTGACAAAAAACCAAAAATGTCTTACCAAATAAAGACAATTACTGAAATTAATAACAACTATCCATTTTCACTTCTTCTTATGAAGTTCGCGGGGAAATGAATATTTGGGGGCTATCATAAGGAGAATACTAGTGTATAAAACATCCCTTTTATCATGCACAGCTGCAGCCGCTATTATCCTGTTCAATATCCAGTTCAGTGCACATGCTGAAACCCTCGTAGTTTCTGAGGGAAAACAACAAGAAGTATCCGATAAAACCTACGAAACTATTCACGCAAAAGACGGTGGCAAAATCATTGGAAAACATTTAACCATTGTTACGAATAAAGATATAAACCAAGGCACAAACCAAACCGTCTATGCTGTAACAGCAGAAGGTGCTGACAGTGCGATTGAGTTACTGGATGGCACAACCATTAAAGGCACTGGTTCTGGTATTTTCTTAGGCCTTGAAGCCAAAGACGGTGCTACACTTCAAATGACTAAGGGAACAATTACATATTCTGGAATGGAGGCCTCCTCATCTGGCATTTTATCTAGCACTGGTGCTTCCTTTTCTGACAGTAAGAGTAAAAAAAACAAGCTGGAAGACGTGGTAATATCGAGTGAAAACGATAACAGTTCACTATCCTTAGGAATAAGTGCTAAAAACAGCACAGTAACCTTGAACAATGTAACCGTTACTCAAGCACTAAAAGGCATATTTGCAGATGATCACTCGACAATAACAATCTCTGGAGGATCACTCGATGGGGAAACTGATGGGGTATATGCTGGAAACGGCAGCATCATTACTTTAAACAACAATGTTACAGTCGCATCATCTAAGGGTAATGCACTCCATGCAGATGGTATAGAATCCAAGGTCACAATGAAAGGAGGGACTGTCATAGGAGGAAATTTGAATGGACATGAAAACGCATTACTTACAAAAAATGGTGGACGTATTGAAATTACGGATGTTACTCTAACAACCGATAACTTCGGAAACGGTGCACTTGCACTTGGTTCTGATAGCATAGTTGAATTAAAAGGCAATACAAAGATTAACAATGCTTTGAACGGTCTTGGAGCATTTGATGGTGGTAAAATCACCAGCGAAAATTTAACACTCATCGGTTCTGGAGCAAAAGAAGAAAGCACTGGTGTAGGAGTTGACCTGCCTAACAGCAAGATCGAACTAAATGGAAAAACAACCATTGAAAAATTCACACATGGGCTTGAGGCACGAAATGGTGGACAGATTGATGTCACGGATATAGCTTTAACAACGAATGACGCGGGAACCGGTGCACTTGCACTTGGTCCTGATAGCAGAATTGAATTGCATGGAACGGCAACGATTAATAATATTTTGAAGGGTCTTAGAGCAATAAATGGTGGCAAAATTACCAGCGAAAATTTAACAGTAGTCGGTGGTAAAGCAATTAATGAAAATCTCGGCAAAATAAGCACTGGTGTACGGACAGAGGATTCTGGTAGTGAAATTCAGTTAACCGGCAAAACAACCATTCAAAATGTCGATGAAGGTTTTTATGCAGACGGTGGAAGTCAAATCATTAGCGGAGATTTAACAATAACCGGTGGTGAGTCCGAAGCAGCAACCGTTGGTGTAAACATTTGGGATGCCGATAGTATAGTTGAATTCAATGGCAAAACAACCATTCAAAATGTTGATGTTGGTCTTTTTGTCATTGAAGGTAGCACAATTAAAACGAGCAATCGTGCTATTGATACTAATTCTAAAGGCCTAGATACCCAATCCGATACTCCTCAGAAGGGGAAGAAAAATACAATAGAAGCAAAAATGGCTGCACTGGTTGTAATAAATGGCGGACATATTGATCTGACAGATGTTTCTGCCACAGCAGAAGTTGCCAGTTTACAATTCGCAACTTTCTTTGATAATAATCCGAATAGCTCGCATGATCCGCAAAAATATCATAGTAATGAGATCAATCTGACTAATGCAGAGCTTCATGCTGAAAATGGTACAGGAATTTTCGTTAGAACTGTTGTTGAAAAAAGCATCGAAGATGCTGCTGCTCCATCAATCGGCACAGTCAATCTTAAAAAATCAGAAATCCATGCTGACGTATTATTAGGAGATGGTATTTTTTGGGACAAAACATCATGGAAAGATAAAGATTTGTGGGATGGTAAAGAGGTTAAAACGATCTCCAACGGCACCTTCACATTAAGCGCAGATCAGTCTATTTTAGAGGGCAGAGCAAATATTGCTAAAGACAGAAATGTGCACTTTGATCTGAAAAACAATACAAAATGGACGTTGAAAACCAGCAAAAATGAAAAAGATGATGATGGCAATCTCCTTGATATCGCTCAAAGATCTCGTTCTGATATTTCCACGCTTAATCTCGATAACAGCTCCATTATCTTTAATGGACCAACCGAAGATCATTACCAAACATTGCATATAGGTTCTGGTAAACCAGACACGCAAGAAGTCTACAATGCAACGGGTGATGCAAAGATTTACTTCAACACGGCTTGGAGTGATGGTGCTGCAATAAATGACCAAAAAACCGATAGGCTTTTGATCAATGGGAACGTCTCAGGCAACACATCAGTTTATGTCACGGGGCGCTTAGAAGAGAACAATATCGAAGCAAATACCTCTGCTGCTGCCAATGTCCGGGGTCTTTCACTCATTCAAGTTTCTGGAAAAGCAGAAGAAAACTCTTTCAAACTAGTAAATGGCTATACCACAAGAAATCGTTTGCCTTATAAATATACGCTAACGGCCTATGGACCAGAGTCAAGCCACGGTACAGCCGATGTTGCACAAAGCCTCTTTGATGAAAAGAATGAAAATTTCTGGGATTTCCGCTTACATAAAGAAATTCTTGAAACGGATTCTGGTTCTGGTCCAAGTGTGATCGTCCCTGTAGCACAAACGGCCAGTTACTTAGTCATGCCAAATGCTCTCTTCTACAGTGGATTAACCGATATGGCTAAACAAAACGCGCTTTTAGCCAATATCAGAACATCTGTCTTAGGAAAAGAAGAGGAAAAACAAACCGGTTTCTTCCTCTATACTTACGGAAACACAGGAACCTTATCTTCTGAACGCGGACCTCTCAAATATGGTTATGGTGCTGATATCCGCTATGCTGCTCTCCAAGCCGGTGTCACATTCGCGGCATTAGAAGGACAAAATACCACAACACATTTCGGTCTTGTAGGCACCTATGGGCGGCTGTCTTTCACTCCAAAAGATATGGATGATGTAAGTAAGAGCACATTGGATAAATGGTCACTAACAGCTTATGGCAGCGTGCAGCATGACAATGGTTTCTATATGGATACACTGTTATCCTATGGAATTCTAAAAGGAGATATCACCAATGCTATCATTGGCAAAACCGCAAAATTGCAAAATGCCAAAATGTTGAGTATCTCCACCACTGTTGGCAAAGAGTTTGCAACCGGAATGGAAAGTTTAACATTTGAGCCACAAGCACAAATTGCCTATCAACATTTGATGTTTAATACCATTGAAGATGCTGATAATTTTACCGTTGATATGAAAAATCCTTCTCAATGGTTGATCCGTGTTGGTGGACGTTTGACAAAAACCATTTCCACTGAAAGCAACCGTCCAATGTCTTTCTATGGAAAAGTAAACTTGATCAAAACCTTTGGTGATAATGGTACCATCCAGATTGGCAGAGATTTTGACCTTGATCCTATGGGACCTGCAATTGAAGGCGGCGTTGGCATCAATGCGCAACTGTCTCACAATTTCTCCCTTCATGGTGATGTAAGTTATCAACAAAAGCTTCAGAAAACTGGTATAAGTGGTGCAAGCTTTTCAGGTGGCATGCGCTACCAGTTTTAAATCAAGGCTGTAAAAATAGCCTATTCATTCTATTCAATTTAACAAAAAGGGCAGCACAGTATGCTGCCTTTTTATCTCTCCCCTATTCTTTTCTACCAATACACACCGCCAACATTTTTCTTTAAGAAAATTAGTTAAAAAACTCAAGACAATAAAATATCGCGCTTTTAACTAGTAAAAATATCCCTTGAAAAAAACTAAAAGTCGATTGAAAAATCAATGAGCGCTATTTTATCGTAACCGTGTTAAAGAAAAACATGAAAGCTATGGTATCATCTTTGGTTTCATGATGTTGGAAGAGATCCCTATCAGGCTCAAGTATACAGTTTTTTGAAATTTTCTTGCCTATTTCTTTTCTTTAAGCATAAGCAACAAGTTTTATGCAAACATAACACATATCTTGAATAGAAAAACTTATAATACTTACATAATATTAACATAATGTATTCATTTAATACTAAATGAATTTAAATATAATACATTATATGCTAAATGTATAAGTTAATTTATACTTTACACAAAAATAAAAATATCCTATTCACGTTCCATCTCTAAAATATCCATCCATTTGATATCCTTCTTATAAGCGGGGGAAGAGTGTGTGGCTCTTATAAGTTAGGAAAATCTTGATGTGTAAAAAATCCCTTTTATGCTGCACAGCTGTCATAGCTGTCATGCTATTCAACACCCATCTCAATGTATATGCTGAAACTCTTGAAGTTTCCGGCGAGAAAAAAAAAGTATCTAACACAACGTATGAGATTATTAATGCGAAAGACAACGGGAAAATCACCGGCACACATTTAACTGTGGTTGGGAATAAAGACACGGATATTTATGCTGTAACAGCTGAAGGTTTTGGCAGTGCGATTACATTACTGCAAGACACAGCCATTAAAGGAACTGATTTTGACATTCGTCTTGGTCTTAATGCAAAAGATGGTGCTACAATCAAAATGACTGGAGGCATTATTACGATTTCTGAAATTGGCGCTTTCTTCGAAAACAGTATGAATGATAAAAATAAGCTGGAAGGTGTAACAATATCAAGCGGTAAAGATGGCCACTTCATGGACAAGGGAATAAATGCCGACAACAAAAGCAAAGTTACTTTAGAAAACGTAACAGTTACGCAAGCAAACACCAGTATATTTGCAAATGATCATTCTGAAGTAACGATTTTAGGAGGAGAATTTGATGGAGAACTCAAAGGAATATCTGCTACGGAAGGCAGCGCTATTACTTTAACCTATAGTGAATTAGCCGATAATAAAAAAGGCAGTGTTCAAGTTACATCATCTCATGGTGACGGACTCTATGCAAATGGTGCACAATCCACAATCACAATGATAGGAGGATCAGTCACTGGAGAAAATACAGCATTACTTGCAGAAAATGGCGGACATATTGACGTCACAGATGTTACTTTAAAAAAAGATGGCACCGGAATCGGTGCAATAGCTAATGATGTTGACAGCACAATTGAACTACACGGAAATACGGTAATTAATGACGCTGTAATTGGGCTTTATGCAACAAACGGTAGCACAATCACAATGACTGGAGGAACCATTACGGCTTTTGAAACTGGTGCGTTCTTCAATGAGAGTAAAAGCGATAAAAACAAATTAGAAAATGTAACCATTACTTATGCAAATACCAGCATAAGTGATCAAGACAAGCTAGAAAGTGTGAAAACATCGGACAATGAATTAGACCCTGGATGGGAAAGTGAATTAGAAAATGAAAAAGAAGAGTTTTTATACACAGGAATAACGGCCTTTGCCGGAAGTCATCTCACTTTAGAAAATGTAACCATTACGCAAGCAGACACCAGCATATCGGCAGAAGATGGTTCACAAGTAACGATATTAGGAGGAGCATTTGATGGAGAACACACAGGGCTATACGTAATGAACGGCAGCTTCATTACTTTAGCCAATAGTAAAGAAGGCAGCGTTCAAGTTACATCATCTGATGGTGATGGACTCTATGCAGACGGTTTATTCTCTACAATCATAATGATGGGAGGGACAGTGACTGCGGGAAATAGAGCATTATTTGCACAAAAAGGTGGATATATTAAGGTCACAGATGTTGCTCTAACAACGATGGACGGAAACGGATACGGGGCAGCTTCCACCGATCCTTACAGCTTTATTGAATTGGATGGAGAGACAACGATTACTAATGCTATAAATGGACTTGATGCGGAAAACAGTGGTGTCATCATAATGACGGGAGGAGCTGTAACTGCAAAAAGCGCAGCATTGTTTACCATGAACGGTGGATATATTAAGATCACAGATGTTGCTCTAACAACGATGGACGGAAACGGATACGGTGCAGCTTCCACCGATCCTGAAAGCTTAATTGAATTGGATGGGAAGACAACAATTAATAATGCTCTCATCGGACTTTATACAGAAAATAGTGGCACTATCTCAATGGCGGGTGGAACTGTAACTGGGAAAAGCGCGGCAGTACTTACAAAAAGCGGTGGACATATTAAGGTCACAGATGTTGCTCTAACAACAATGGATGGCAACGGATACGGTGCAGCTACCAGCGATCCTAACAGCTTGATTGAATTGCATGGAAAGACAACAATTAATAATGCTTTCATCGGACTTTATACAGAAAATAGTGGTACTATCACAATGGCGGATGGAACTGTAACCGCAACAAACATGGCACTGTTTGCAGCAAACGGTGGACATATTAAGGTCACAGATGTTGCTCTAACAACAATGGATGGCAACGGATACGGTGCAGCTACCACTGATCCTGACAGCTTGATTGAATTATATGGAAAGACAATAATTGATAATGCTTTCATCGGGCTTAATACAGAAAATAGTGGTACTATCACAATGGCGGGTGGAACTGTAACCGCAACAAACATGGCATTGCTTGCAAAAAGCGGAGGACATATTAAGCTCACAGATGTTGCTCTAACAACGATGTATGGCAACGGATACGGAGCAGCTACCTCCGATCCTGAAAGCTTGATTGAATTGCATGGAAAGACAACGATTAATAATGCTTTCATCGGACTTTATACAGAAAATAGTGGTACTATCACAATGGCAGATGGAACTGTAACCGCAACAAACATGGCATTGCTTGCAAAAAGCGGGGGACATATTAAGCTCACAGATGTTGCTCTAACAACGATGTATGGTAACGGATACGGAGCAGCTACCTCCGATCCTGAAAGCTTGATTGAATTGGATGGAAAGACAACGATTAATAATGCTTTCATCGGGCTCAATGCAGAAAACAGTGGTGCAATCACAATGACGGGAGGAACTGTAACCGCTGCAAACATGGCATTGCTTGCAAAAAGCGGTGGGCATATTAAAGTCACAGATGTTGCTCTAACAACAATAAATGGTAACTATGGCGCAGCGACCACCGATCCTGATAGCTTGATCGAATTGCATGGAAAGACAACAATTAATAATGCTTTCATCGGGCTTAATGCAGAAAATAGTGGTGCAATCACAATGACGGGAGGAACTGTAACCGCTGCAAACATGGCAGTGTTTGCAAAAAACGGTGGGCATATTAAGGTCACAGATGTTGCTCTAACAACGATGTATGGTAACGGATACGGTGCAGCTACCACCGATCCTAATAGCTTGATTGAATTGTATGGGAAGACAACTATTGATAATGCTGTAACCGGACTTGATGCAGAAAATAGTGGCACAATCATAATGACTGGGGGAACAGTAACTGCGAAAACCATGGCATTGTTTGCAATGAACGGTGGACATATTAAGGTCACAGACGTTGCTCTAACAACAATGGATGGCAACGGATACGGTGCAGCTGCCAGCAATCCTTACAGCTTAATTGAATTGCATGGAAATACAGCGATTAGCAATACTTTCATCGGACTTTATGCAGAAAACGGTGGCACGATTAAAATGAATGGAGGGACCGTAGCAGCAAAAGGATCAGCATTTGTTGTAAAAAATAGCGGATATATTGATGTAACAAATGTTTCTGCAACAGCAGAAAACAGTGGCATAATATTTGATAAATCCGAGGACGATAACGCCTTAGAAATCAACTTGACAAATACAAAAATTCGCACTGAAAATAGTATTGGAATTAACGCAGACCAATCAATCGGTATAGCCAATCTCAAAAATTCAGAAATCAGTGCCGATATTTTATTAGCAGCAAAAGCTTCAACTAAAGAAAATAATTTTGCTTTTACACTAAATGCTAATCACTCGGTATTAAAGGGAAGAGCAAAAATTGCAGAAAACAGAACCGTACGCTTTGATTTGACAAACAAGACAACATGGATATTGAAAACCAGTACAAAAGAAACCGATGATGATGGAAAACTGCTTGCTATTGCTCAAAGGTCACGTTCTGATATTTCTGTGCTCAATCTTAATGATAGTTCTATTGTTTTTAATGGACCGGTAGAAGATCATTATCATACATTGCATGTAGGATCTGGAATACCAACCATTCTAGCAGTCTATAATGCCTTTGGTGAGGCAGAAATTCATTTCAACGCTATATGGACTGATGGTGTTGCAATAGATGCACAAAAAACCGATAGGCTTCTCATTCACGGTGATGTAGCAGGCACCACAACAGTTTATGTCAAAAGTGTTTCAGGGGATAAAGAGAGTGTAGAAAATGCTTCTCCTCCTTCAAATATAGGTGGACTTTCACTTATTCAAGTTTCTGGAGAAGCAAAAGAAGACTCCTTTAAATTGAAAAATGGCTATACCACCATAGGAGGAACTCCTTATAAATATACGCTAACTTCCTATGGACCAGTATCAAGTTATGGCAAGGCCAATGCTAACCAAAACTTATTCGATGAAAAGGATAAAGATTTCTGGGACTTCCGCTTGCAGCCTGAATTTCTTGACCCCGATTCAAAAGTAAGAGCAGTTGTACCACAAATGGCAAGCTATTTGGTTATGCCAAATGCCCTCTTTTATACTGGATTGGCCGATATGGCCAAGCAAAATGCACTTTTAGCCAATATGAGAACAACAGTCTTGGGAGAGCAGAAAAATCTAAAAAACAGTTTCTTCCTCTCTACCTATGGGGGTACAGGAACCTTATCCTCGAAACGCGGTCCCCTTAAATATGGTTATGGTGCTGATATTCGCTATGCTGCTCTCCAAGCCGGTGTCACATTAGCGGCATTAGAAGGACAAAATACCACGACACATTTCGGTCTTATAGGTACCTATGGGCAGCTGTCTTTCACTCCAAAAGAGATGCAGGATGCAAGTAAAAGCACCCTAGATAAATGGTCTCTCACTGCCTATGGTAGTGTACAACATGACAGTGGTTTCTATATCGATACGCTTTTATCCTATGGGATAATAAAGGGCGATATCACCAATGCTATCATTGGTAAAACCGCGAAATTGAACAATGTAAAGATGTTGAGTATTTCCACCACCGTTGGCAAACAATTTTCTACCGGAATGGAAGGTTTAACCTTCGAGCCCCAAATACAACTTGCTTATCAACATTTGATGTTTGATACCATTGAAGATGCTGATAATTTAAAAATTGATATGAACAATCCTTCTCAATGGTTGATCCGTGTTGGTGGACGTTTAACCAAAACCATTATGACCACTGAAAATGGTCCTGCCATTTCCTTCTATGGAAAAGCAAACTTGATCAAAACCTTTGGTGATAATGGTACCATCCAGATTGGCAGAGATTTTGACCTTGATCCTATGGGACCTGCAATTGAAGGCGGCGTTGGCATCAATGCACAACTGTCTCACAATTTCTCTCTTTACGGTGATGTAAGCTATCGACAAAAGCTTCAGAAAACTGGTATAAGCGGTGCAAACTTTTCAGGTGGCATACGCTATCAGTTTTAAATCAAGGCTGTAAAAATAGCCTATTCATTCTATTCAATTTAACAAAAAGGGCAGCACAATATGCTGCCTTTTTTGTACATTAAAGTCATCCTTTTTCCTTTTAAAGCACCCTTCCCTCTTTATACTTAGTTCTTTACGAAAATCACCAAGACAAGACACAACAAACGCAACAGAGCACTTCCATCCCCAGTGGATGAAGAGTACTTCCTACTTTGAAAAAAAGAGAAGTCTATTAGAAATAAATTAATACCACTGTGTTGA
>NZ_JBHIRN010000014.1:0-50822 GCF_042197205.1 Bartonella sp. AA2SXKL | reverse complement strand
TCTTCCCATGATCAACGTGACCAATCGTACCAATATTAACATGCGGTTTTGTTCGTTCAAACTTGCTCTTCGCCATTTGAGCTCTCCATTTTCCGTCCAAGCCAAGGACTAAGTTAAAAATTAATTACCAACCTGAAATTATGCGTATTTCTTTTGAATCTCCAAAGCAACAGCTGAAGGCACAGGCTCGTAATGATCAAACTGCATTGTATACTGCGCACGTCCCTGACTCATAGAGCGAAGAGTATTCACATAACCAAACATATTTGCCAAAGGAACCATTGCATTCACAACCGTTGCAATGCCGCGCGCTTCAGTTCCTGAAATCTGTCCCCGACGAGAATTGAGATCACCAATAACATCACCAACATAATCATCTGGTGTAACAACTTCCACCTTCATGATCGGTTCAAGAAGCTGTGCACCAGCCTTCTTTGCCCCATCACGAAAAGCCGCACGAGCAGCAATCTCAAAAGCCAAAACCGAAGAATCAACATCGTGATAGCCACCATCAATGAGAGTCGCTTTTACACCAAGCATAGGAAAGCCCGCAAGAGGACCTGACCCCATAACACTCTCAATCCCTTTTTGGACACCAGGAATATATTCTTTAGGAACAGCACCACCAACAATCTTTGACTCAAAAATAAAGTCATCACCATCATGAGGCTCAAAAACAATTTTCACACGAGCAAATTGACCTGCACCACCCGATTGTTTCTTATGCGTATAATCAATTTCCGCCATTTTAGTAATTGACTCACGATAAGCAACTTGAGGCTGCCCAACATTTGCTTCAACCTTAAACTCACGCCGCATACGATCAACAATAATATCAAGATGAAGCTCACCCATTCCAGCTATAATAGTCTGACCAGATTCCTCATCCGATTTAACACGAAATGAAGGATCTTCGGCTGCTAGACGGTTAAGAGCAATACCCATTTTTTCTTGATCTGCTTTTGTCTTCGGTTCAATTGCAATCTCAATAACAGGCTCTGGAAATTCCATCCTCTCCAAAATAACAGGCTTCAAAGGATCACAAAGAGTATCCCCTGTTGTCGTCTCCTTAAGTCCTGCAAGAGCAACAATATCACCAGCAAATGCTTCTTCAATATCCTCACGAGAATTTGAATGCATTTGAAGCATACGCCCCAAACGCTCTTTTTTCTTTTTCACAGTATTCTCAAGAGAAATACCTTTCTGAACTTTACCTGAGTAAATACGACAGAACGTCAATGAACCAACAAAAGGATCATTCATAATTTTAAAAGCAAGCATAGATAACGGAGCATCATCAGAAGATTCGCGTGTCGTCTCAGCCTCAGTCTTTACATCAATACCCTTAATCGCCGGAATATCAATTGGAGAAGGAAGATAGGAAACAACAGCATCCAAAAGTGGCTGCACCCCCTTGTTTTTAAAAGCCGTACCACAAAGAACCGGATGAAACTGAACTTCTACTGTCCCCCTACGAATGAGAGAAACAAGCTGCTCGTTGGTTGGCATAACACCTTCCAAATAAGCCTCTGTCGCAGCTTCATCAACCTCCACAGCCATCTCAATCAATTTCTCGCGATATTCTTCAGCTTTCTCCTTTAAATCAGAGGGAATTTCACTTATCACTGCCGAGGCACCAATAGAACCATCCCACTTTAAAGCCTTCATTTCTACAAGATCAACAACACCTTCAAAGTCATTTTCAGCACCAATCGGCAACTGCAAAACAAGCGCTTTAGCACCTAACCGAGAACCAACCATCTCCACACTACGATAAAAATCAGCTCCTATTTTGTCCATTTTATTAACAAAAACCATACGAGGCACGCGATACTTCTCAGCTTGCCGCCAAACAGTTTCCGTCTGAGGCTCCACACCAGCATTTGCATCCAACAAGGCTATTGCACCATCAAGAACACGCAAAGAGCGCTCAACTTCAATCGTAAAATCAACGTGCCCTGGCGTATCAATAATATTAAAGCGACGCTTCCGACCGTCCTGCCCTTCCCAAAACGTCGTTGTCGCAGCAGACGTAATCGTAATACCGCGCTCCTGCTCCTGCTCCATCCAATCCATCGTAGAAGCACCATCATGGGTCTCGCCAATTTTATGATTCTTACCGGTATAGAACAGAATACGTTCAGTCATCGTAGTCTTACCGGCATCAATATGCGCCATAATACCAAAATTACGATAATCTTCAATTTTATATTCGCGAGCCATTATATTTGCCTTAGTTTAAAACTTCTACCAGCGATAGTGAGAAAAAGCACGATTAGCTTCAGCCATACGATGAACATCTTCACGCTTTTTCACGGCAGAACCACGATTATTAGCCGCATCCATCAATTCACCAGATAAACGCTCAATCATCGTCGTTTCATTTCGACCACGTGCCGCCGCAATCAACCAACGAATAGCAAGAGCCTGACGACGATCAGGACGAACATCAATCGGAACTTGATAAGTAGCGCCACCAACACGGCGTGAACGAACCTCAATGTGAGGAGCAACATTCTCTAAAGCTCGATGAAATAGAGCCACAGGATCTGTTTTTACTCTTTTTTCTACAGAATCGAGCGCACCATAAACAATACGCTCTGCAACTGATTTTTTACCATCAAACATAATGGCATTCATAAATTTCATAATAACCAAATCACCAAATTTTGGATCTGGATTAATCTCACGCTTTTCTGCTCTATGACGACGGGACATTGGCTTTGTCTCTCAATATTATTTTGGACGCTTTGCGCCATACTTTGAACGACGCTGTTTACGATTCTTGACACCCTGCGTATCAAGCAAACCACGAATAATGTGATAACGAACTCCTGGCAAATCTTTCACACGACCACCACGAATCATTACAACAGAGTGCTCTTGAAGATTATGTCCCTCTCCAGGAATATAACCAATCACCTCGAATCCATTCGTCAAGCGAATTTTAGCAACTTTACGAAGAGCAGAATTAGGTTTCTTCGGTGTTGTCGTATAAACACGCGTACAAACACCACGCTTCTGCGGATTCGACTGCAGAGCAGGAACCTTATTACGTTTAACTGGCGCTACACGCGGCTTGCGAATCAACTGGTTTACGGTAGGCATGCAACCTTCCTCTTTTCGATCTACATTCGTCTCACCCAATCGGGCTTTTCTATTTTCATCTCTATCTACCCCAACAAAATCGGAGCAGATATCTAAGTCTACACACAAAATCGGGCACACCTGCAAAAAACAGTTTACCCGACCACAAGCAGAGAAGGCAATAGCCTTTTGCACTAGCATTTGCTTTTAATCTTCTTAACACCTGTGAATAATCCGGTTCATATCCAAAACACCTGATTACATTCACATCGGTTATGTCCATCTCTAATAGCGAGAACACGTACATTCGTCAAGAACTAAACAGCAGAAAGTTTTTAAAAATGAAAATAAATTAAATTTTAAAGCTTTAAATTTGCTTTTACCGCTACTCTTGATAAATCAATTTACCATAAGTAATATCCCTATAAATAAAAAAGTAGCGATATGACTGTAGTAAAACATAGCAGTAAATTGAATTGCATATTTGATATCTAATGATGAGCACCATGAAAATAGCAACGTGGAATATTGCTGGAATAAAAGCGCGACATGAAACATTATGTCAATGGCTGCAGCAAAGCCAACCGGACATAGTCTGTTTACAGGAAATTAAAAGTATTGATGAAAATTTTCCACGCGATACAATTGAAAATTTAGGTTACCATATAGAAACACACGGACAAAAAAGTTTTAATGGCGTTGCGATTCTCTCTAAAAAAACACCAGATGAAGTGATCCGTCGATTACCAGGCAATGATAATGATAAACAAACACGTTACATTGAAGCTGTTTATTCAACAAACAAAGGTGTTGTTCGTGTTGCATCTCTCTATTTGCCAAATGGGAATCCTATTGAGAGTGAAAAATATTCCTATAAGATAGAATGGATGGAAAGATTATATACACATGCAAAATCATTGCTTGCGTATGAAGAACCTCTTATTCTAGCAGGTGATTATAATGTCATCCCCACTCCATTAGATGCAAAAAAACCTCAAGAATGGTATCAAGATGCCTTATTTCTTGGAGAAACAAGAAAAGCATTCCAACGTATGCTTCATTTAGGTTTTTATGATGCTATCCGGAATGTCACCGATACTCCCTCCTTCAGTTTTTGGGATTTTCAGGCAGGTGCTTGGCCTAAGAATAATGGGATTCGCATTGATCATTTATTATTATCACCAGAAGCTGTTGATCAATTAATTTGCGCTCATAGCCAAACAGAAGTAAGGGGATATCAAAAACCATCCGACCACGTTCCTGTTTGGATTCACCTTAATATCAATTAAGAAAGTAAAATCCTCATTTCATGAGACAACAAAAAAATTCCACTCAAAAATAATAACTATGCTACAGCATATAAACAGTATATCTTAAGCAAATAAAATAAAAATAAATGAATGGAGGACATAAATGAAGAAATCATTATTAATGCTTATTGCAGCAACGGCCATTGGATTCTCAAGTTTCGCGCATGCTGAACATGATACTCTTGAAAAAATAAAACGAACAGGGGAAATTACTTTAGGTGTCCGTGAATCATCTGGTTTAGCCTACGCCCTTGGTAATAATAAATATGTAGGTTTTCATACAGAAATGGCAGAACGGATCATTGATGATATCTCAAAAAAAATTGGTAAACCAATTAAAGTTCATTATCTTCCCATCACTTCTCAAAATAGAATTCCTCTCTTAAAAAATAAAACCTATGATTTTGAGTGCGGCTCAACAACACATGATATTGCCCGCAGTAAAGAAGCAGCATTTGCTTATACGACATACATTGAAGAGGTTCGGATTGCTGTAAAGAAAAACTCTAACATTAAATCTCTTGAGGATTTAAATGGAAAAACAGTTGCAACGACCACCGGTACAACATCTGTTCAACTTATTCGTAAAAATAAACGTGCAAAAAACATTCAGTTTAAAGTTTTAAAGGGGAAAGATCACGGAGATAGTTTTTTATTATTAGAATCTGGTAAGGCAGATGCTTTTGTCATGGACGCTTCAATTCTTGCTGGACATATTGCTAAATCAAAGAATCCATCTGATTATGTCATTCTTGATACTGTACTTTCAGTCGAACCTATTGCCTGTATGCTCAGATTAAATGACAAAAAATTTGAACAAACAATCAACGATAGTATCGTACGTCAGATTAAAGATGAATCACTGGAAAAGCTTTATAATAAGTGGTTTATGAAACCGATCCCACCTGCTAACACTGTTATGAACCTTCCCTTATCAAAACAAACAAGATATGCTTGGGATCACCCAAATAATAAGCCTCGAGAAAGCTACGCAGAAAAAGATTTATAGAGTTTAATAAAGAAGAACCACACTCTTTTGAAATTGAGTGTGGTTTATATTTTAATTCACTTTTTAATAAATCTGGACTATGTAGATGCGCGTGGTTTATTGTCCTATTTGTGAATGACTAATTTGAGGGAATATCAATTAATGGACTTTTCTTTCCTTTGTAGAGATGACCTTACTCAAACATTGGTAACAGGATGCTTGGGAACTCCCGGCGTAAGTCATACCTATTTAGATACACTTCTCGATGGCTTAAAAAATACAATTATATTGTCTATCACTTCACTTATATTAGCTGTATTGTGTGGTGTTATTATAGGAACAATGCGCACTTTACCCAAAACATCCATAATCAATTATATATTTCGCACTATCGGTACTATTTGGGTAGAGATTATGCGTAATATTCCCCTCCTTGTACAAGTGTTTTTGTGGTATTTTGTTGTTCCGAAGATTTATCCACCAGCGATGAAATTTTCCCCCATTCTCTTAATAACATGCGCATTGGGATTCTTTACATCTGCACGCATTGCTGAACAGGTTCGTTCAGGCATTGAAGCGATTCCTTCTGGACAACGCTATGCTGCTATGGCAATGGGATTTACAACTTATCAAAGTTATCGCTATATTATACTACCACGTGCTATACGTGCAATTATGCCACCTCTCACTTCAGAAGCAATGGGGATTGTGAAAAATTCATCTATAGCATTCGCCGTTTCAATAAATGAGCTCATGCAATTTCAATACCAAACAATTGAAGAAGTAAGCCATGTTTACGAAAATTATTTGCTTGTTACGATCCTTTATATTCTAATAGCCTTATTCGTATTCATTGTGATGACAGTCATTGAACAAATACTCAAAATTCCTAATTTTCAAACAAAGGGAAATTGAATATGGTGAATTTCATAAGCTCTCAGTTTGGACTTTATTTTCCTTTCAATTTTTCCGACTTTGATTTTTCCTTTTTTACCTTTGATGTATTTCGTTCTTACATTTTATCAGGTTTACTCTTTAGCGTTTTTCTAACTCTTTTTGCAACGGTATTGGGGTTTGTTTTCGGCACACTTTTAGCAATGATGCGCCTTTCTTCCATAAAACTTCTTTCTTGGTTTGCAATCAGTTACATAACAGCTATGCGTTCAATACCACTTGTGATGGTTATCTTATGGTTTTTCGTGCTTCTGCCTTTTTTAACTGGTATATCCATTGGTGCAAATAAATCAGCACTCATTACCTTTACCGCATTTGAAACGGCTTATTTTGCTGAGATTATGCGTGCTGGAATCAATTCAGTTCCGCAAGGACAAAAATATGCAGGACAAGCTCTTGGAATGACATATTGGCAAAGTATGTACATTGTCATTCTTCCTCAAGCCTTTAGAGATATGCTTCCAGTCTTTTTAACACAAGTTATTATCCTTTTTCAGGATACAACCCTTGTTTATGCCATCAGTGGTCATAGCCTTTTGAATGGTTTTGATATTGCTGCTAATAATTTTGGTGTAAAGCAAGAAGCTTATATCTTAGCAGCTATTTTCTATTTTGTTATCTGTTTTACACTGTCACAAATAGTTTTGTATTTACAAAAAAAAGTATCCATTATTCGCTAACAGGAAAAAAAATGTCTACTCATATGATCGAAATAAAAAATGTTTCTAATTGGTATGGCGAAATTAAAGTCCTTAAAAACTGTACAACCAACATTAATAAAGGAGAAGTCGTTGTCGTTTGTGGTCCATCAGGCTCAGGAAAGTCAACACTCATTAAAACTATTAACGCTCTCGTCCCTTTTCAAAAAGGTGAAATTTGGATTAATGGAATACCAGTTCATTCAAAAAAAACGAATCTGCCTAAATTGCGAAGTCAGGTAGGAATGGTGTTTCAACACTTCGAGCTTTTCCCCCATTTATCTGTCACAGAAAATTTGACAATTGCACAAATCAAAGTCCTAAAACGAAGCAAAAAAGAAGCACTTGAACGTGGATTGTTATATCTTGAACGCGTTGGACTCATTGAACACAAAGATAAATATCCTGGTCAACTTTCTGGAGGGCAACAACAACGTGTTGCTATTGCACGTGCCTTAACTATGGATCCACTTGTCATGCTTTTTGATGAACCAACATCTGCTCTAGATCCTGAAATGGTAGGTGAAGTACTCGATGTCATGATTAGCTTAGCAGAAGAAGGTATGACGATGATTTGTGTAACCCATGAAATGGGATTTGCACAAAAAGTATCGGAGCGTGTTATTTTCATAGATCAAGGAACAATTCTTGAAGACTGCTCATCTAAAGAGTTCTTTTCTGATCCGCAAGCAAGAAAACCGAGAACGCAAGAATTTTTGTCTAAAATCCTAAGTCATTAGCCGTTAGATTATCAAAAAAAGCTATCTTTACTATGAACTTGTATACAAGAAAACAGAGTTTAATATAAGATGAGAGAATGTAAAAATATTACAATCAGATGTTTAAAAACTGTTATTCTTTAAAATCTCAACAACCAGTGAAATTGCTGTACGTCTCTCAGATTCATTACAAAGAGCAAAAGCCTCTTCTTGCAAAGGGTGAATCCAATTTTCGTCTTTTACGTTAGCTTTTTATAGGCAGCAGTTAACATTGCTGCCCCACGGACAATTTTTCCTTCTTTAAGCAGTATATTTCCAAGCATTGCTTGGGCAGAAGGATTTTCTTTTTTTGCTGAAAGTTGAAACCATCGTGCTGCTTGTATAAGATTTTTCTCCCTTCCCTCTCCCTTTAAAAATATTTTTCCTAAATGATACTGAGCTTTAGGATTTCCATAGTTTACCGCAGCCTGCATATAAAGATGAGAAGCATAAGAAGGATCAGGTTTCACAGGTGATTGAGGAATACCTTTTTTTATGTATCCGGCAAGTTTAATCAATGCATCAGAAACATAACTTTCATCCTCTGAACCAAGATCAGCACCTTTTTCAACAATATATGCAAAAAAATTATATGCCTTATAATCATTTTTAGGGACACCATCACCGTTTGCATAGATAGAGCCAAGTTTCCAATTCGCACCAATATAGCCTCTCTTAGCAGCACAACGTAATGCTGCAATAGCCTGAGTTATATGCCCATTTTTATAAACAGACATGCCACGTTTTAAAAAATAAAACGAACCATCATTCGCTTCTTGCAAGCTATTGACATCTATTACATAAACAGTCGAAAAGAATCCCTCTAAAATCACAACAATCGTGACTTTTTTCCATATCTGAAACCTATTAACCATTCCCCCTACCTCAATTTTAATGATTATATCTGTTACAAATTTCTTTGTAGATATTTAAACTCTTTTTCTTAGTAAGAAGCATACGCAATTTTAAAGTAAAAATTTTAAAAGAAAAAACAAATAGATAAAAACCATCCAATAGGATTTATCGATCTTAAAATTTTATACGTATGAGCAAAAATCGTTCAATAGAATAACGTGCATTAAACAGCAACTTGAGAACGAAGAGAATACATGATGAATGGTAAACGTTTGAGTATAAAAAACAATACGAAAGATGGATAAATATAATGATGATAGTTAACTTATAACTTCACGACTGCCTTACCACCTTAAAGATGAAGTTTTTTGCCTCCGTCAATCTATAAACAATACAGCTTTTTGTTTAACGGATTGCACCTAACATCATTTCACATGGGGTTACTTCATACTTTACACACAAGTTCTACCTCAGAATACTCACCACTACATACAAAAATACCACATGTGTAATTTTACATGCCTTATATTGCTACTCTAAATGATGATATTTCACAGAAATAAAACAAGATATTGATTTATAATGATACTTTACCATTTTGCATGTTGAATGAGGACCTCGAATATCGTAAGATTCTCTCATTCCAAACCTGTTCCATGTTAAATCAATCAAAACCATCCGCTTGCACATTACAAGTAGAGAGAGCTATGTGGATAAAAACTCTGTGTAAGAAAGAACTAAAAATGCCTCTTACGAACGGTTTGAGCTAAGGGTTGTCCGGATATTGGACAGAATGGTGCCCCCAGCGCTTGTTACTTCACAAGCATAAAGAAGGGAAGCTCAATAGATTTACCGTTATACCATTCATGATCTACGTCGTGGAATAGGCTTGGATGCCTTAAAAGATGTCTCTTTAATGATAAACATAAAACAATGGATTTCAGTAGAGATTTTATGATCGTTCATGAAAAACTAACAAAAGAAAAAGTTTCCTTTTAAAGAAGATCTATACTAGCCCTACTGGTATGCAATTATCTATCAAAAAAATAAAAAGTTGAAATCAATCTAACCGCTCTAAAGCAACAAATATTTTTTTCTGCGCTGCACGCAGTTCTACAACCCTGTTCCGCTCACGCTCAACAATTTCTGCTTTTGCATTTGCTATAAATTTGGGATTGTTTAACTTAAGCGATATTTTTTCAATATCTTGTTCAATTTTACTGACATCCTTCCTCAAACGAACACGTTCAGCCTCCAAATCAATCAACTGTCCTAATGGTAAACAAAAAACAGCCTCTCCCAAAATCATTTGTGCTGATATTTCCGGAACTTTATCAGAGAAATCAATAACTTCAATACGCGCTAATTTTTTTAGAAGTGCATCATAACGCTTCACACGCTCTCGCGTTACTTCCCCTCCTTCAACAACAACAAGAGGTGCTTGTGTCGCCACTGGAATATTCATTTCAAAACGTACAGACCGAATCCCTGTGACGACATCAATAAGCCAATTAATATCATCAGCAGCTTCTTCATCTATCAATGTTTCCTCTGGCCATTTTGTCAATGCGAGCATATCCTCACGCTTGATGGCTTGCGTTTCTGTAAGATACCACAACTCTTCCGTCATATAAGGCATAAAAGGATGAAGAAGTTTATAAACTTCATCTAAAACCCAAGCAGTACAAGCTTGAGCCTCATTTTTAGCATCTTCATTTTCCCCCTGAAAAATAGGTTTGAGAAGCTCCAAATACCAATCACATAATGTATTCCAAATGAAACGGTAAAGAGTGGCAGCTGACTCATTAAATTTATAGTGTTCAATACCAGTCGTAACTGCTGAAATTGTTTTAGATAACTCTGTTAAAATCCAACGATTAAGCGCCAGTTTTGCTTGTTCTGGTTTAAAAGCTGGATCATGCTTCACACCATTCATCTGTGCAAATCGGGTAGCATTCCACAATTTCGTAGCAAAATTACGATAACCAGCAATACGGGAAACATCAAGTTTTACATCACGACCTTGTGCTGCCATAATAGCTAAAGTAAATCGAAGTGCATCAGCACTATATTGATCAATAAGCTCTAAGGGATCAATAATATTTCCCTTTGATTTTGACATCTTTGCACCCTTTTGATCCCGTACAAGAGCATGCACATAAACCGTTGGGAAAGGAACGTCACCCATAAAGTGAAGTCCCATCATCATCATACGAGCAACCCAGAAAAAAATAATATCAAATCCTGTCACAGATAAAGATGTTGGGTAAAAAGTAGATAATTCAGTCGTTTTATTTGGCCATCCTAATGTTGAAAAAGGCCAAAGAGCTGATGAAAACCAAGTATCTAAAACATCCGGATCACGGATTAATTCAACAACCTCACCATAATGAGCAAAAGCTGAATCTAAAGCCTCTTTTTCACTTTTTTCAACAAAAACCGTTCCATCAGGACCATACCAAGCAGGAATCTGATGTCCCCACCATAATTGGCGAGAAATGCACCAAGGTTGAATATTTTCCATCCAATTGAAGTACGTCTTTTTCCAGTTATCTGGAACGAACTGCGTTTTGCCTTGTTGAACAGCCTCTATCGCTGGCTTTGCTAATTCAGCAGCATGAACATACCATTGATCTGTCAAAAAAGGCTCAATAGGGACACCACTGCGATCTCCATGAGGAACCATATGGGTATGATCATCAACAGAAGCTAAATATCCCTGTTCTTCCATCAAAGAAACAATCTTCTGGCGAGCAACAAAACGATCAGATTTATCGAGATTTTCTACTAACATTTTTAATTCATCTGATAAAATCAAACCATCGAAAAATGCTTCATTTTCACGAAGAAAAATCTCGGCTTGCTGGGTAAAAATATTGATCAAGCGTAAATGATTACGCTGTCCTACTTCAAAGTCATTAAAGTCATGAGCCGGTGTGATTTTTACAGCACCACTTCCAGCCTCAGGATCAGCATGGCTATCACCAACAATTAATAACCTACGACCAACAAGCGGCAAAAGAGCATTTTTACCGATAAGATTTTTATAACGCTCATCTTCAGGATTAACAGCAATTCCTGTATCACCAAGCATTGTTTCTGGTCGTGTTGTCGCCACTGTTATATAAGTTGTCGCATCATTTGGATCAAAAATTTTACCTTCAAGTGGATATCTAAAGTGCCACAAATGTCCTTGAACTTCTTTTTGCTCAACTTCAAGATCTGAAATAGCTGTCAACAATTTAGGATCCCAATTGACGAGGCGCTTATCCCTATATATCAACCCTTGCTTATAAAGCGTGACAAAGACTTCACGAACCGCCTGCGACAACCCCTCATCCATTGTAAACCGCTCACGCGACCAATCACATGAAACCCCAAGGCGACGCAACTGGTTTGCAATAACGCCTCCAGTTTCATAACGCCATTCCCAAATACGCTCAATAAACTTTTCTCTCCCCATTTCTTGACGCGTTGGCTCTTGACGTTCTGCAAGTTGACGTTCCACAACCATTTGCGTAGCAATCCCAGCATGATCCATACCAGGCTGCCACAACACATTTTTGCCACGCATCCGCTGAAATCTAACTATTATATCTTGAATTGTCGTATTGAGCGCATGCCCCATATGAAGTGAGCCTGTAACATTAGGAGGTGGAAGCATAACGCAAAAAGGTTCTGCATCGCTTTTAGAACCAGCTCCCGCTTTAAAAGCCCCACGAGTCTCCCATCTCTTTGCAACCCGTTGCTCTATAGAGGAAGCATCATAGTTTTTTTCTAACATTCTATCCATCCATAACGCCGCTGAAAAACACAATATATGATCAAAACCTGATCAGAATCTCGTGAATCTCAGCCATTCACTAGAGAGCTCGCAAAATCGCAAACAAAATCCCCATAAAATGAAAAACATAAAAATAATTAAGACGATTTTTTAATCGCCTTCACAATCTCTTCACGCAAAATATCTTCCAGCAAAATAGGCAATTTAGACTGTAACCATTCTGCTATAGCCGGACGCAACACATCCTTTGCAATCTTTTCTGCAGAAGAAATACAATATGCAGACAATTCCACATGACCATCCCTTCCTGCGTCTGACTGTGATTTCCTTATCTCATCTTCATATTCTTTTGCTTTATAAACAGAATTCCGTTCTTCAGAAGAAAGCTTCATCTTTTGCATATCCATACCAACTGTATTATTTTCTGCCTCTATATCCTCTTTTTCTTGCGTTATCTTCCCCCCTTGATTTTCAGAAGAAAGACCAATACGATCAGCTAAAGCTTTCATAGCATCATCAACCGATAAGGTTGTATCATAAATACCCTCGGATGCAACTTCTGAAGCATTCACTGCAACATCTTCATTTAAAAAGTGATCAGATTGAACCGCATTTTCTTCGATTATTTCACGAATAGATGTTAAAATTTCATCCATACTTGGCTCACGTAACACGCTTGAACTCTGTACCATACTTTACAACCTCTCAAAGACGCAACAACAAATAGAATCATATTTTCAGTGTATGCAAAAGAATTATAAGATCAACATGCCTCCTACGATATTTTCAAATATGCTTGTCATAAAGAGGGCGCTACACACAGTTTTCTACACTTAGTAAAAATAATATCTCGCCGCAATATCTTTCAACATATTCAACTGTTGATTTACTAATCTTTTAAAAACTAAAATAATTTAATAAGATTCAAAGAGATACTTTTATGTATTATCGGATATATTTAATTGTTTTTAAACCTAAATAACTTGCAGTCAATTTACCAATAGAAGATTGAACACTATAGCTCGCCACAACAGCATTACGCTCTGCCATTGCAAGCGCAATCTGAGCATTAATCAATAGAGTACGAGAATTTAAAACATCCAGCGTCGTTGCTTGCCCTACGCGATTTTCTTGAACACGACCTTTCAGAGCAATTTCAGCAGCACGAACACTTTCACGGTAAGCAACAACAGATGAGCGTGCGCCCTCCAACTGAAACCAAGCAGAAGTAAGTGCTTGTCGCGTATTACTATGCGCCAAATCGAGTTGAAGCTGCGCCTGTCCAAGCTGTTCCCTTGATTGGCGAATTTGCGCAGACGTACGCCCTCCTTCAAAGATTGGGACACTTACTGACAACCCTATCGATTTAGAAACGCCATCTTCTCCAACCCCGCTGTAGATTCGATTATAAGATGCTGTTGCAGAAAAATCAACTTTAGGGAGCAATGCCCCTTCTTTCGCCTTTACATTATAAACACTCGCATCAACTAAATATTTAGCATAAAGGATTGCTGGATGCATCACAACGCTCATTTGGTAAGCCATATCAAGGTTGACGGGAAAATCTTTGGCTAGAGGTGGGCGTTTTAACTTTTCAGGATCAGAACCAATAACTTGTCGATACACTGCCTCTGCTGCTTTTACATCAGAACGAGCAAGACTCAGCTCTGAAACCGCCACGGAACGTGCAGCTTGAGCTTGAGCAAGATCAACATGCCCTCCTTCACCCACATCAAATTTTGCTTTATTAGAACGAACTTGTTCCTCAAGAGCTGCCAAATTTTCTCTCCGAAGATCGGCAACACGACGTGCGTGATAGACATTAGCATAAGCGGTCACCGCCTCTAGAAACGTATTTTGTTCAACATTACGAAGATATTCACGCTGAGCCTGCAACTTAACTTGAGCTGAAGAAAAGATATTTTGCGTGATAAAACCATCAAATAATCTTTGATTTAATCTCACTCCTATAGATCCAGAAGTGACATAAGGACCTGTAAAAGACTTATTGCGCCCATAGTTCCCAACCCCCTCAACTTGTGGCAATAGCCCCGATCGCGCAATGACAACATCATCACTGGATATACGCACAGCTGCACGTTCACTATTCAACTTAGCATTATATTTATAAGCCTTAGAAAAGGCATCCATCAATGTTTCAGCACAAACAGCCTCTGATAGAAAAACACTCAACACCAGCAATAAACACGCCTGAAACTTCTTGTTTACTCTAAACATAATACACACAATAACAAACCCCAAATAAATTACAAAATTATCTTTTATTCACAAAACAAACAAGCACTAAAACACAAAACCAGGTGTTTTGAAAAAACAAGGAAGAGGCTTTACAGCGAGGTTAAAAGCACGACGAGCCGAGATGATCCCATCTTCTTTTATATAGATTTGTGCAACAGCAGCATTTCCATGCCCTTCAACCACAACAAGACGTCCACAGTCTTTCATTTGATCAAAGATACCTTGAGGAATAAAATCAACAGATCCCTCAATGAAAATCACGTCATAAGGTCCCTCAACGGCATATCCTTTCTCTAATGGACCATGAACGACAACCACATTATCACATTGATTCCGTTCTAAAGCTTCAAGAGCACGTTCAAAGAGAGATTTATCACTTTCCAGCGCAATCACAGACCCTGCAAGTTTTGCAAGCAACGCTGCACAATAACCACTATTTGCACCAATATCTAAAACAACATCTGATGATTTTACAGCGGCAAGCTGTAGTAATTTCGCTAGAGACGCAGGTTTCATCAAATAGCGTGCAGGAACCCCATCTTGCTCTGGACATAGAACAATATCAGTATCAAGATAACTTAACACTTTCATATCTTCCGATACAAAATCTTCACGAGATACCGTTAAAAAGGCTTCAAGAATTGATAAATCCGTTACATCGACTGTACGAATTTGATTGTCAACCATTTTGCGACGAAGCTCAGCAAAATCTGCAACCATAACGAATATTTTCTCCTAACCTACAAAAAACAAACAAAACAGCGACAATAAGGGATAAAGATCTCTTAAACTATGGGCGTTACAAAAAAGGATACTACAGTCAACAATTAGATTTTAACTGTATAATCTCTCATACAAAAGTGTCTTCACAAGAATAGAGGGAAATAATCTATTTTCCTATACCTCATCTCCCTTAAAAGCCGTTTCGTTTAAAATCGGCTGGAGGCCTCGCCCGGAATCGAACCGGGATACAAGGATTTGCAGTCCTCTGCGTAACCATTCCGCCACGAGGCCTCGTCAACAAACATAAAGGTTTCAATAAGGGAAGGCAACGCATCCGTCAAGGTGTAGAAATCTTCTCTCGCCTTTTTTCCTCTTATTACACAATTTATCATATTTTTTTAAAAAAAGTAATTTTATCCTTTGCAAATCAGTATTGCTTTGCTATAGCCTTTTCAACGAGATGATTGGGCACCGTTCCCCGGTAGCTCAGCGGTAGAGCAACCGGCTGTTAACCGGTTGGTCGCTGGTTCGAATCCGGCCCGGGGAGCCACATTCTTTTCTATCACAAATAATTTATTGATTTTCCATATATTTTTTACAGTGAGGGACGCGTAAATAAAAGTTAGGGAATAGGATTTTCTAACATTTCTCTATAAAGCACGCTTCGCACAATGTTTCTAATGTTTCTTTGAAGTCTGCTAACGCTTCTTGATGTAAGCCATCTAAAAGTCTCATAAACGCAACAACAATTTCACGTTGCAACGGAGTAGAAGGCTTTATGATGATGCTTTTTCGATAAGAATAGGCTTCTTTTTTTAAGAGAGAAGCCTTCTCTTTATCTAAACCATAAAGCTCTATGATCTTTTCCTCCAGTCCTACAGGAACAGATTTTTTGCCAATCTCGACAGAAGATAAAAATGCTACAGATATGTCTAATTTCTTAGCCATATCTAAGAGGCGTTCGGAGTGATCAATGCGAAGTTTCCGTAAAATTTTACCAAAAGATGTAACCATATAAAAAGTCCTATTAGAGAAGAAATATTTCTTCTGATTCTAACAAATCTTTTTATGATTTTCTTCAATTATTACGAATCAAGAGTTCTTTTCGGGGTGGTTTTTTAGCAAAACCAGAGGTCCAAAGGGTCTCTAATTCTAAAAAGTCAAAATCCTTAAAGATCTCTCGAACCGCATCACAATCATTGAGACTCAAGACAAATTTGCCTTGTATGCTTTTGAGAACTTTTGCCATACTCACAAAATCATCTTCAACAAAATTCCCAGAGCTGTAACACTTCTTCTTCACAAGATAAGGCGGGTCTAGGTAAAATAAACTGTCGGGTGCATCAAATAGCTCGATAACCCGTTCCCACGACAAATTTAAGATCGTCGTATCAAGAAGCTTCTGTCTAACACGTCTCATCCTTGATAACAGCTTTTCGGGATTAAATGCTATAGGCTTTTTCCTTCCAAAACTAAAAGAGACATAATCTTTTTTCCCATACATCACACAACGTTGGAGAAACAAAAAACGGGCGGCTCTTTCAACTTTGGAAAGGCTTTCTGGTTCAATCGCCGCAAGTTCAAAAAACAACTGTCTTGAACAAACAAACCATTCTAGTCGTTTAGCTAAATCATCAAAGTCATTTTGAACGCATTGAAACAGATTCGTGATCTCTCCATTCAAATCATTAATAACGGAATATTTTGCTGGTCCTTTATTTAGGAAAATAACACCAGAACCTAAAAATGGTTCAACATAGGTTTCATGGTCAATGCTATTTAAAATCGGTATAATTTTCTTACGCAGATAGTGTTTACCACCCATCCACGCAAACAATGTTTGTGTAAATTCTTGTTTCATCATATTTTTAAAGGAGAGATTTGATATCTAACTTTTTGTTAACCATCTTTTAAGATGTGATAAGATATTATCGAGTGCATCCATAAGGCGGGCAAAATCAATAACAAACATAAAGAGAATGAAGGCAATCAATTTCATGATGCGTGACATCATCTTTAAGCCTTGATAGGTCTCTATCATCTCGTGAAGGAGCTGTTGTTCTGTTTCTGTAAGATCTTTATCTTTGCTGCTTCGTTTCTTGACCATCTTTCCAACCACATAAATGGGCTCCCTGCTTGTTATGCTTCAAAATATCTCTTGCAAGGTTGGAACTGATGACCGCAACATCCTGATTATCCAAATAAATGGGCAACCAGCCACCACAAGAAACAGACCTATTTGCCGCGCACCCAACGAGAAAGTTCAGAGCGCACACCAGCATCACTTTTTCGATTAACTTCATTTTCTACCTCAAGACGGGTTGTTGCTGTCTTTAAAGCATTCTCTGTTTGCTTTTGCCGTTCGCTTTGCTTGCCAAGCTGAAACGCCTTGGCTAAAGCCATAAAAAAAACGGCTAAAGCCGCTGTAAACATAAGAGAATATTTCTTTAGCCAAAAAATCATAAACGTTGCTCCCCAAACCGCTTGGCGACAATCACTATGCCCGTTACAGCCGCTAAAACCATGATACCTGCTAAAGCCCATTGCACCGGACCATTGCCAACCAACAAGCCTCCAAACCCCGAACAAGACCCTATAATCGGGGCAAGTGCTTCTATCTTTAAAAGACCGCTTGCTGTTTTCGTTTCTACCCTTTGATAATTCGAAGAAACATAAGCCCCTTTTACCCATAATCCCGCTTCTGCTGCTCGACGGTTGGCTAAACCCGCAAGAGGCTTCCCACCGACCTTATTCCATTTCTGTAATTCTAAGGGTACGGCTTCATAATCCCCTTGATTAAGCTTCTTCAACAAGGTTGACTTGCGAAAAGCAGCTGTTCCTACATTATAGCAAAATGAGACCAATGCCGCGAATTGGCAATCCGTTAACGAAACCGTCACCGATTCCTCGACTGTCTGCTCAAATTGCTTTAAGTCTTCACAAAGGATTTCTTCTGCTTGCTTTTGGCTAATACACATGCCTTTTTTGACAAGGGGGTGACCCGCATTGCTGGTGTGACCATAACCAATCGTCCAGACACATGCCGTATCTCGATAAGCCTCTAAACGCAAACCTTCCCATTGTTTGATAAGCTCTAATCCTTCTTTCGATATCTTTCTCATCTGACGCTCCATAAAAAAGCCCCACAAAAGTGAGGCGGCATAAAAATGTTTTCTTATGATCTCTATTGGCTATGCTCTTTGATCAGCTGCTCGACTTCTTCAACACGAAAGCCAAGTTGAAAGAGCGGCGCATAGTCGCTTTCCTGTAATTCATACTGACAACGCTTTTCTACAAAATCACCATTTGAATCAAACGGCATGGTTGTTGTTAGACAAACCTTATGCGTGTCATCTTCAATCCCCTCTTCTCCCTCTCCAAGCTCTTTAACAAAGACCCAATAAAAACGTGTTGCTAAAAGCATCTCTAGCCTTCTTACCGTTTCAACTTTGTCAAAAGAAAGCATGTTCAGATAATCTTGCTTGCTATTTAAATGTTCTGGATAATCTATCATCTACCCCTCCTCACAAATCACGGGAATGGCTACAACCACGCGCCGCAACTTGTTCATTTCCACCATTGACGATCATGGCGGCTCGAGTAAAACGCCCATTATCCGTTGTATTACTCCAGCTACCACCCCCTAACAATGCTCTCATTTCAAACGTATTTTGCGTACGGCTTATGGGTATAGGAAACGTGCCCGATAAAAATTGCCAAACATAACCGCAACCATCCTCACAACCGATATGCGAGATCATTCGACGATTCGCCGTATCCTTATATCCACCTGAAACCTTAGAGGTTGGTTCTTTCTTGCCAACAATATGTGTCTTTTCATTGCTTCCATACATAGCAGAAGCAAACGCTTCATCACTCAGTAAAGATTTTTTAACACGCGCCATATCTGTTACATGTTCGGTATAATTACGGTTTGTTGTTATATTGGTACGATACATTGATTTCGTATTTTCACCCGTCCCTGATTGAAGATAAATATCAACCCAAAGATCTGTAGAGGGGTCGTAGACCATTCCCTCTGGTGAACTATGCGGACGGTGATTTAAACACCAAACTGAATTGGGTAAAATATCCCCTGCTCTATAACCAGACAATGGATGACCGGAAATCGTACCAACATCCGCACAAAGCGTATGAAACCCTCCTATCTTTCGCGAATTACTCACTGTGTAATCCCTTGGATACGTAGAGTTTTCTGATACAACAATTTTATGAGAATCTCCCTCCGGTACCAAATAAACATAATAATCCTTCCCCGCCGAAAGAGAAGGAACGCTTATTCTTGTATCTACCGTATAACTTGCAACCAAAGTATCATTGCCTAATGCCAAAGTTATGCGTGTTCCTTTTTTCACGGTTAATTGCGCTTTGCCTGTCGCTACAAGAAACGGTGTGGAAATTGAAAAAACCGTTAAATTGGACTGTTTCAGTAAATTGTTTACCTCTTCCGCTAGCGCTTTTGCCTGTGAAGCTACTGTATGAGCTGTTGTCGCTGTTTCCAGAGAACTCTTGATACCACTAAGCTCTTTCTTCATTGTATCGGCGGTTGTTTTGGCTTCTTCTGCTGTCCTTTTCGCTCTATCGGCTACTTCCTTGGCTTTTTCGGCTTCGCTCTTGGCTTGATAGGCTTGTGAATCTGCCGCCTCGGCTTTTTTCTTGGCTTCGTCTGAGTACATCCGCGCTAAACTTACGGGGGCTTTAAAATTCTCAACCACTTGATTGATATCAATAACCCTACTCCTCGCAGACGAGGCTATTTTCTCTGCATTTTCTGCCTGATTGCGCGCTTGCGTCGCATCATGTCTTGCATAACCAGCAGACTCCTTGGCTTCCTTGGCTATTTTTTGTGCCTCTTCTGCTTCTTCTTCTAAAGACGCGGCTTTCTTACCCGCTGTTTCGGCTGCCCTCTGCGCCTCTCCTGCTATATATTTTGCATTACTCGCTATTTCCTTGGCTTTTTCTACTTCATTCTTGGCTTCATACGCTCGGTCATCGGCTTTCTCTGCTATTTTCTTGGCTTCTTCACCTGCCATTTCTGCTAATCTTGCTATAGTCTTAGCGTTATTGGCTGCTTCATTCGCGTCGTAAGCTTTACTCCACGCTTCATTCGCTGTGCTTTTTACTTTTTCCACCTCACTACGCGCTTGCTCCGCATCATGGTTAGCATAACCTGCTGTCTGTTTGGCTTCTTTAGCTATTTTTTGTGCTTCTTCTGCGGCTGCTTCTAAAGACGCGGCTTTTTTACCCGCTGTTTCAGCTGCCTTTTGCGCCTCTCCTGCTGCATATTTTGCACTATTGGCTATTTCCTTGGCTTTTCCGGCTTCATCTTTTGCTTCATACGCGTAGTTATTGGCTTTCTCCGCTATTTTCTTGGCTTCTTCGCCTGCCGTTTCTGCTAAACTTGCTGTAAGCTTAGCACTATCTGCTGTTTCATTCGCTTTGTGGGCTTTATTCCACGCTGCATTCGCTGTGCTTTTTGCATTTTCCACCTCACTACGCGCTTGCTCCGCATCATGTTTGGCATAACCTGCTGTCTGTTTGGCTTCTTGTGCTATTTTTTCAGCTTCATCCGCTTTACGCTTCGCCTCTTGTGCTATGCCCTTCACCGCTTCCCCACTCACCTGCCCTGCCGTCTCTCCTGAACGCACCGCAGACTCTGCTACCGCTTTCGCTTCCAAAGCTATTCTAGAGGCTTCTGTTGTGCTCTGTTGGGCTTGCTCCGCTTTCGCTATTGCACTATCTGCTGCACTTTTCGCTTCTTCTGCTGTGCTCTTCGCTGCATTCGCAACTGTCTCTACACTTTCGGCTTTAGCTTTTGCATCAGCGGCTGTCTGCTGTGAACTTACTGCTGTGCTATGAGCTGTTTCCGCTAAACTCTTAGCTTCACTCGACTTCGTTAACGCTTCTAAAGCTTTTTGCCCGATCTCATCACCAGCCTGTTTAGCTGTGGTAGCGGTCGATAATGCCGTTTCTGCAATACCTTTCACTTCTTCAGAAATATTCTTGACATCATTGACTAAGGTAAGCGCTGTAGATGCTTTATCCTTCGCAGCATTCGCTTCTGTAAGCGCATTGGTAGAGGCATTTTGGGCTTCTGTTGCGAGTTGTTTGGCTTCTTCTGAGAGTGTCTTAGATGACTCTGCTATCTGTTTGGATTCTCTTGACTCCGTTAATGCCTTCTCTACTGCCGTTTGTACTTGAGACGCTGTTTTTGTAAGTTCTCTAACAGAAGATGTCGCCCGTTCCGATAAACCTTTTGCTTCTTCGGCAATATCCTTCGCATCAGCGGCTGTCTGTTTGGCTCCATCTGCCTTCATACTTGCTTGTGTCGCTACTGTCTTAACTTCATGACACGTTGCTACCGCCGTCGCTGCTACTTGCGTCGTCTCTGTTGCTGTTTGTGAAGCTTCTCTTGCTGTTTGTTCTGCACGCGTTGCAATGGTCTTCGATTCATCGGCTAACCTCTTGGCTTCGGTCGATAAATTAACAGCATTCTCACTGCTCTGCTTGACCTCTACAAAACTTTGCAATGCCGTAGCCAATGAACCTTTCGTACTATTGATTTCCCCTGTAGCTCTATCGACTGCTGCTTTTGTCTCTTCTGCCATGCGCTTCGCTGCATCAGAAGTATTCTTGGCTTCTTCTGCTAAGCCATTGGCTGTATCCGCTGTCTCTTTCGCAAGGCTAGCCGTTGTCGTCGCTGCTTTAGCTTCTTCCTTCGCTTCATGAGACGTCGTAAGCGCTGTTGTCGCTGTTTGAACTGTTTTCGTCACTTCGCTAAGCGCTTGTTCCGAAACCCTCTTCGATTCTTCTGCAACCTGTTGCGCACCATTCGCACGCGACATGGCTTTTTCTGCTTCTTGACGTGCATTAACAACCTGCTCTAACGGCGCAAAGGTTTCATACGAATACAAAGATGCCGTCCCTAAAAGCTTCGGAACAACAACGCTGTCTTGAGAAGTCCCTTCTCTGATTTCCTCTTTCGTTGCAACAGGTATCAAATATTCATGTTCATGATCGGGTATCTTCATCTGCTTTATTCCTTCATTCAGAGGGCTTCATCCAATGAACACTCTTTCAAATCTTCAAACTCTTCTCTTAAGGTCTCTAAGCGCTTCTCTAAATCTTTCAGTGAACCATCAAGCTCTGTTTTCAAAGCGGCTTTCAGTAAATCAAAAACGCCAGTAAGCGGCGCATGTACAAAACCTCCCCCAGAATACAAAACGACCCGTACTTGAGACGGGTCGCTAATCTCTGATATCGCAAACGGTTTTAATGACATTTCAACTCCTCATGTCTTGATCCCATAAATTACACTCACATTAACGGGGCGCGTTTCAACACCACCAACCCTCTCTGCCATGAGATGATGTTCATGATGCTCTCTGTCATTCAGACCGTCTGTTATAGGCGTTGAATAATATAAAAAATTAGCAAAGGGGCTCCTGATAAACCAAGGTAAACGCGGCGGCTTGTCTTTTTCTGTAAACCTACAACACACTGATTTATAATGATAATTCACTGTTTTGTATGTTGAATGAGAGTCTCGAATAACGTAAGATTCTCTCATTTCAAGTCTGTTTATATTGAATCAAACAAACCCATTTGCTTGCACGGCATAAGCGGGGCTGGCGTGTGGGTAAAACTGTATAAGAAAGGAATGAAAATGGTTCTTATGAATCGTCTTAACGCAAGGGCTGTCGCAACATTGGGAGCTGGCAAATATAATGATGGTGCCGGCTTGATCCTCCATAAGCGTAAAGATGGTGGTGCTCAATGGCTTTATCGTTATACCATTCACGGTCGGCGCCGTGAAATGGGTTGGGCGCCTTAAGACATGTCTCTTTAAAAAAAGCCTGTGAATTGGCAAACCAATGGCGTGCTGTTTTACATGAGGGTCGTGACCCCATTAAAGAACGCGATAAACAAAAGCGTGAGGCAATGCGTAATCTTCATTATTTAAAAAACATTGCTTTAGATGCTTTTGAAAGCCGTAAAGCTGAATTAAAAAGAGATGGTAAAGCTTGTGATTGGTTTTTACCATTACGCCTTCATATTCTCCCTAAATTGGGCTGTCTGCCCGTTTCAGAGATTACACAAACAGAGATACGCAATACCCTTGCTCCTATCTGGCATACAAAAGCTGCAACAGCAGAGAAAGCACTAAATCGTCTTAATCTTTGTCTCAAACATGCGGCTGCATTAGGGTTAGATGTTGATTTACAAGCAACAGAAAAAGCACGCGCGCTCTTAGGTAAACAACGTCATAAAACCACTAATAGACCTGCAATGGATTGGAAAGATGTTCCCGCCTTTTATCAGTTACTCTGTAAAACACAAAACATAACACAACTGGCTTTGCGCTTGCTTATCCTGACAGGCGTTCGTACCAACCCTTTGCGTCATATTCGTGAAGATCAGATTGAAGATGATGTATGGACTATTCCTGCTGAGAATATGAAAGGTTTGCGTGACGCTACAACAGAATTTCGCGTACCTCTATCATCTGAAGCGCTAAAAGTGATTAAACAAGCCCGTTGTATTTCCAAAAGTAATTTCATTCTGTCTTTTTCCGGTCGTGCTCCCCTTGCTGAGAATTGTATGGCAAAATATATGAGAGACAATAAACTTGAAGCCTGCCCGCATGGTTTTCGTTCTAGTTTACGCAATTGGCTTGCTGAAACAACCGATGCTCCCTATGAGGTCGCTGAAACTATTCTAAGTCATACAGTTGGCGGCAAAGTAGAGCGTGCCTATCGTCGTACTGACTATCTAGAACAGCGCCGTGTCTATATGGATAAATGGGCGGCTTATGTCACTGGTCAATCTTAAGATATGGGGTAATTTACCCCATGATCTGTGGATAACTTTCTCTCTCATTCGCTCTCAATTAGACTCATAAATTATCACATCAGAATTTATATGATAAAATATTGTTTTCTATAAATAAAACATCTTTCTAAATGAACCAAAATGTGGTTAATAAATAGTTATGATTTGTTACCATTTTTTGATAGAAAGGATTTTAGTATGACAGAAAATGATATTCTTTTGACAGACCGTGAAAGTGCAAAATTGCTTCATATGAGTGTCTCAACATTCCGCCGTCATGTAACCAATGGCTCTCTCCCAAAACCTTTAAAATTTGGTTTTTTGTCCCGTTGGTTACAATCGGATCGTCATCGAGCAAGCAAAACAGCAACGTCAAAGTGACGCGGCATAAAAAAAACCTTGTCACGTAAGGACGGACAAGGCTTTCTCAAACTCATCACCCTAGAGATAGCACAATCCGTCCTGTGACGCAACGTTATAGGATTTACAATGATGTGTTCTTTTAAGAATGCGCAAGGTATCACACGTGCCTTGCGCGGGGTTTGGCATGGGCGTTATGGAACAGCCCGTTGCCCTGCTCATGATGATAGGCTGCCTAGTTTATCTATTTCTAATGGAAATGATGGGCGTCTTTTACTCTATTGTTATGCTGGCTGCTCTTTTAGAGAGATCATACAAGCGCTTATTAGAATTGGATTGCTTGGAAAACAAGCTTATGATCAGACGCTCTCTTTCTCAAAACAGTTTTGTGCTGATCTCAAACAAGCAAAAAGGAAAGCAGAAAGAGCAATTTGGCAACAAAGCCAACCAATCAAAAATACTTTAGCAGAAACCTATTTACGTATGCGGGATATTACATGTGATTTGCCTACAGATTTACGCTTTTACGACAAATGTCTACACCCCTCTGGGGGTACATTGCCCGCGTTGATTGCTCTTGTTAAGGGGGCTGGTTCCTTTGCCATTCATAGAACCTTTTTAAAAGACAATGGCTGCAAAACAGATCAAAAACCAGCAAAAGCCATGTTGGGTTCTGTAACGGGTGGTGGGGTGCATTTAAGCCAAGCCAATCCAAAACATCTGGTCATTTGTGAAGGCATTGAAACCGGTCTGGCTCTTTTGTCTGGGTTGTTATCAGAGCCCGTTGATTTATGGGCGTCCCTTTCAACCCTATGAAAATGCAAAATAGATATAAAATATCTATTCTAATAGTACCTATTGAAGAAACAGTAAAAATACATTACATTAGAACTACTTTGTAACACATTAAGTGGTCGTAAAATGGCTGAGACAACATTTACCTTTCGCGTCGATGATGTATTAAAAAATGAATTTTCCAAAGCAGCAAAGGCGTGTGATAGATCTGGTGCACAATTATTGCGCGATTATATGCGCGATATCGTAAAAGAACAAAAAGAAAAAAGTGCATACGATTTATGGTTTCGGGAACAAGTTCAATTAGGGATAAATTCTGCTAATGCAAGTGATATAATGTCTTCTGAAGAAATCGAAGCAGAAGCAAAAGAATGGCGCTTAAAGACACAAAGTAAACTAGATAGATCAACTTTATGAAGCTAATTTGGACACAAGTAGCACACGTTGACCGCAAAAAGATACGTGAATACATATCACAAGATAATCCTTCCGCTGCCTTAAAGTTTGATCAACTTTTATCTGAAAAAGTAGAAAAACTTGTTAAATTTCCTACCCTTGGTCGTTTAGGACGAATTGTAAATACACGTGAACTTATTGTACATCCAAATTATATCATGATTTATGATATTTCAAATGGCGTTGTGCGTATTTTACGTGTGCTCCATACAAAGAAAAAATTTCCTTAATCAACTGTATTTTTATTTATTTTGTAATTGAAGAAAATTATTTTCTACAATACTGCGCTCCGTATCAGTAAATAATGATAAATTATTATTTTTCTAATATTGCGAATATGATTGCATAATGCACTTTGCACACCGCTTAGTTTCTACTCGTAAAAATGAAGATGACACTATTGTCAATGATGTGTCTGTTGAAAAGCTTGGGGAACTCTTAAAAGAAAACCCCCGTGGTCTCTTAATGGTGCGTGATGAATTGGCTGGCTTTTTAGCCAATCTAGAAAGAAAGGAATATCAATCAGACCGCGCCTTTTATTTAACAGCTTTTAATGGCGATGATCAATTTACTTATGACCGTATAGAGCGTGGAACCATTTTTATCCCTTATGTCACTTTATCCATGATTGGAGGCATTCAACCTTCACGCATTATTCCGCTCATTCAAGCCATACACCGTGGAATAAACGATGACGGTTTATTGCAACGCTTTCAAATGATTGTCTGGCCCGATGACAATAAAGAGTGGCAATTGGTTGATAAACCGCCCAATCAAGAGGTCTGGCAAAAGTATGAAGGGGTATTTCGCTCTTTTCGTGATAAACGCTTAGGTTCTCCCGAACAACCACTGATCATGCGTTTTTCTGCTGAAGCACAAGTGAAGTTTTATGAATGGTTAGAGCATCTTCATAAAGAGGCAAAAGGAGGTAGTTACTCAGAAAGCTTACAATCGCATCTTTTAAAAATGCCAAAGACCATAGCAAGCCTTGCGTTAATTTTTGAACTTCTTGATAGTGGTGGTTTAGAAATTGGTCTCTATGCCATTACAACAGCCTTGCGTTGGGAAAAATATCTGTTAAGTCATGCCAAAAGACTTTATGCGGCGGGGGATACATTAACAGCAGAGCGTGCAAAATTAATTGTCGAGCGTTGTGATTGTTTACCCGATGTTTTTACAGCAAGGGATGTTTATAAACGTGATTGGAAATATTTAACAGACAATCAAACCGTTAAGCAAGCTTTAGAGCTTTTATGTCGTTGTAACTATATTCGTGAAATCTCTGGAGAGAATAACTCCCAAGGCGGTCGACCTACCATACGTTATGAATGGCACCCTTTAGTGAAAAGTCATAAGACATCACACTGAGGCAATTTGGAAATCTTATAAAACATTAAACAATATAACAGTGAACCTTTAAAGCACTCCCCATCATTAGTTTTGGGGGGGTATGGGGGTTTTGGGGGGTCTTTTTACCCCCCCCTTTATATATTTTTTTAGTCAAAAATAAAAGTTATTATATTTCAATAAGTTAATCTTTTAAATAAACAACCTATATTAAACATAACACATAAATACAATTTTTAATATATATCTAAGAGGGTTTTGTAGGTGTTTTGGGGGGGTTAAAAACAGACAAAACCTATCAAAATACTCATTCTGATATTTTAAAGAACGTAGTACATTTATCTTGATGAATACGTGAAATGAATAGCAAATTTCACTACTTTGCTGATCTTATTCCATGTCATGGGCTGTTGATAAGCAGCCTTAAAGACCCATTTTGAAAAAAATATCGGCTTTTTTAGCAGTTTTTTCCCATTTTTATCGTTATTTGCTTTAAGTGCATTTAATTGAATTCGTTTTGATTCTTTTAATGAATATTAATCATCTCATAAGGCAAGGGATTTTTATTACAATATGCTTCAATCTATTAAGTCTGATAATGAACAATTCACTTTACGCTCCCTTTTACAATCCTATCGTGAACAGGCAACATCAAATGCTCTACGGGGGAAAGTGTTTGAAGATTTTGTGACAAAATATCTTATGTATGACCCTCTCCACTATGGGCGATATGAAAAAGTTGAGAGCTATTATGAATGGGCTAAAGAGCGTGAAGGTTGGAATAAAAATGATATCGGCATTGATCTGGTGGCAAAGCTTCGTCATCAAGAGGGATATGTGGCTATTCAATGTAAGTTTTATAAAGCTGACCATCAGATCAGTAAAAAAGATATTGATAGCTTTATCGCTGCCTCTGGAAAAGACATCTTTAAATATCGACTTCTCGTTGACAGCACAGAAGTGGAATTAAGTGACAATGTGAATGCCATGATTAAAGGACAAGCGATACCCGTTTATCGTATTGACCTTCGTCATATGGAAAACAGTCGTATAGACTGGCAAATATTTGCAACGAAAAAAGAAGTTGTTCTGAAATCAACAAAAGAGCCTCGTCCCCATCAAGAAGAAGCCATCAAGAAAGTCTGTGAAGGTTTAAAAGAAGCAGACCGTGGCAAGCTGATTATGGCATGTGGTACGGGGAAGACTTTCACCAGTTTGAAGATAGCAGAAACCCTTGCTGGGAAAGGCAAGCGTGTTTTGTTTCTGGTACCTTCTCTGGCTTTAGTCTCGCAAACAATCCGTGAATGGACAGCCGATGCACAAGTCCCGTTGCGTTCCTTTGCCGTGTGTTCTGATACGAAAGTAGGCAAGCGTCGTAAAAATCAAGATGATATTGTTGGCATGGAAACATCAGATCTTGTTCTCCCTGCTACCACGGATGCTCAAGCCCTTGCTAAAGAAGCTTGTGAATCCCTAGCAGATGCAATGACCGTGGTCTTTTCAACTTATCATTCTATCCAAGTGATTTCGGATGCACAAAAAGAGCATGGTTTACCCGAATTTGATCTGATCATCTGTGATGAAGCCCATAGAACAACTGGGGCTTCATTGGGAACTGAAGACAATGAATCTGAATTTATCAAGGTTCACGATAACAGCATTATTCGTGGTAAAAAACGTCTCTACATGACAGCAACGCCGCGTATCTTTAGTGACACTGCTAAAAGGCGGGCGGATGAGATCAATGCTGTTTTGGCATCTATGGACGATGAAACCCTTTATGGCAAACAACTTCATCATTATACCTTCGCGGAAGCTGTCGATAATGAACTTTTAACTCCTTACAAGATTGTGGTCTTGGGTATTAATGAAACCTATATCACACCAGCCATACAGGAGATTATTGCCAATGAAAGCCGTGAAATTGATTTAGATGATGCGGCAAAAATTATTGGCTGTTATAGAGCACTTACCAAAATAGATAAGCAAGCGGCTGTTGATGATGATGATACAGAGCCCATGCAATGTGCTTTAGCTTTTTGCAAAGACATTAACACCTCTCAATATATAACAAAGCTCTTTAATAAAATTATCAAATCTCATATTGATGATTTCCTTCAAACCGTTCCCTTTCTAAACTGTGAAGTAAGACATATTGACGGAACGCAAAGCGTCAAAAAACGCAATGAGGAATTGGATTGGCTTAAAGAAGATGCGGGGCAAAACGTTTGTCGGATCTTAAGCAATGTTCGGTGTCTTTCAGAAGGGATTGATGTCCCTGCTCTTGATGCCATCATGTTTTTACACCCGCGCAATAGCCAAGTGGATGTGATACAGGCAGTAGGGCGTGTGATGCGTCGTGCTCCAAATAAAAAAACGGGCTATATCATTTTACCCATTATCATTCCTTCACACTTAGAAGCCAAAAAGGCTTTAAAAAACAATAAGAGATACCGTGTTGTTTGGCAAGTTTTGCATGCTTTACATTCTCATGACGAAAGGCTTGCTCGGACAATTAATCAGATGTCTTTAGGACAAGATAGCAGCCATACGATTGAAATTATAGAGATTAAACGAGCCAATGAATTAAAAGAGCTTACCACAACGGTTGATGAGATCTCGATACCATCCAAAACAGAAAGTTCTGGACGTGTCATTGGAACAGCAGAAAGCAAATCTCAATCGGTATCTGGAGGACAAGGAGACCTATTCCGCCGTTCTGAATTTTTTGATTTTGTCAAAGCCATTTTTCTGGATAGTTTTAAAATCACGGATTATTGGGGCATTTGGGCGAACAATGTTGCTGAGATTGCTCAAAACCATATCAATCATCTTAAAGATATGATTTCCGATGAAAAGAGTGAAGCCTTTCACGCCTTTGATGCATTCCATAAGGAATTAAAGAACAACGTCAACAGTGAAATCAAGCAAGAGGAAGCGATTGAGATGTTAGCGCAACATCTTGTCACGCGTCCCGTGTTTGAAGCTTTATTTGACGGTAATGAATTTGTACAGAACAATGCCATTTCGCAAGCAATGGACAAGATCTTAACGGAACTGGATAAAACAAATATCGAAGAGAAAACGAAAGATCTTGATAAATTTTACAAAAGTGTCATGTTCTGTACAGCAGGCATTACGGAAACTCATGCAAAACAGAATCTTATTATCAAACTTTATGAAAGTTTTTTTGCCAAGGCATTTAAGAAAACCACGGATAAGCTTGGAATTGTTTACACGCCCGTTGAGATTGTTGATTTTATCATTCATTCTGTTGATGATGTGTTGCGCAATGAATTTGGCAAAAGCTTAGGGTCACGGGGTGTCTCTATTCTCGATCCTTTCACCGGAACGGGTACTTTTATCACGCGGCTATTACAATCCAATCTCATCAAACCAGAGGATATGGAATATAAATTCCGTCATGATATTCATGCCAATGAGATTGTTTTACTGGCTTATTACATAGCAGCGATTAACATTGAATCGACCTATCATAGTTTGATGAAAGGGAATTATATCCCATTCAAGCATATTGGTTTGGCTGATACGTTTCGGATGCTTGAAAAACAAGATTTGATGAAAGGTTTACTAGAGGAAAACAGTGAATATTTAGAGCATCAAAAGAAACTGGATATTAAAGTTATCTTTGGTAACCCTCCTTATTCGGTAGGACAAAAGAATGAAAACGATAATAATCCCAATATATCTTATCCCATATTAGATGATCGTATTCGTGAGACTTATATAGCTAAATCGAAAGCAACTAGTACGCAAAAGTTATATGATAGTTATATCCGCGCTATCCGCTGGGCTAGTGACCGTATTGATAATGCTGGGGTAATCGGCTTTGTCACAAATGCCGGTTTTATTACTGGACATTCTATGGATGGTTTACGCAAATGCCTCGTTGAAGAATTTAGCAGCCTTTATATTTTCCATTTACGGGGGAATGCACGGACTTCTGGAGAACAACGTAAAAAGGAAAGTGGTGGCATTTTTGGTGAAGGATCTCGAGCTCCCATAGCTATCTCTATTTTGGTTAAAAATCCAGAATCTCAACAGCGTGGTAAGATATATTTTCGTGATATTGGAGACTATCTCACGAGGCAAGAAAAGCTTACAATGATTGAATCCCTTGAAAGCATTGATGGTATTACACGGAGTAAACAAGGTTGGCAAATAATTACACCGGATAAGCATGGGGATTGGATAAAGCAACGTGATGACAGTTTTAAAAAATTTTTAGCTATAGGTGTTAAAAAAGGACATGATAAAAAGCTCTTTAAAATTTATTCCTGTGGTCTAAAAACAAACCGTGATGCTTGGGCATATAACTCAAGCTATAAGATTTTAGAAAATAATATGATAATATGATTACTTTCTATAATAGCGAAGTAGAACGTTTTAATGATGCCTATCCACATGCTGATCATAAAATACGTGCAAATGCTGTAAACAATTTCATCAATGCAGATGAGAGCAAGATTAGCTGGAGCCATAATGTTAAACAAGAATTGGTAAGAGGAAAAATTCTTAAATTCGAAGATGCATGCCTCACGCAAAGTTTATATCGCCCTTTTACACGACAGTGGCTTTATTATAATCGTACTTTCAATGAGAGAGTTTACCAAACGCCGCGTATATTCCCAATGGAGAAAGCGGTTGAAAATAAAATCATACAAGTTACAGGCATAGGAGCAATGGTTGGCTTTTCTGCACTTATGACTAAGAATTTGCCTGATTTAGGTGTGATGAATGCTAGTCAATGCTTTCCACGATATTTCTATGAAGATGCTCCGGTTTCAAGAGACAAAAATGAAAAACAATCTCATTTATTTGCGAATTCTACAGAAGAAAGTAAAACAGTTGGTTTACAGAGGCGTGATGCCATTACTGATGAAGGATTAGCCCATTTTCAAGCGGCTTATCCGAATGAAAAAATCACTAAAGATAATTTGTTCTATTACGTCTACGGATTGTTACATTCGGAAGATTATCGTGCTCGTTATGCTGATAACCTCTCTAAAGAATTGCCTCGCATCCCTTGTGTAAAAAGCGCTGAAGATTTTTGGAAGTTTGTTAATGCTGGACATGAACTAGGGCATTTGCACGTGAATTATGAAACTGTAGAGCCTTATCCAGTGACCTTTAAAAAGGGTAATCCAAAACAAACAGAGATCTCTAATCCAGAAAAGTTTTATTACGTTACAGAAATGAAATTCGCAAAAATTAAGAATAGTAAGGAAAAGGATAAATCGACTGTTTTTTATAACAGCAATATCATCATGACAGATATTCCTCTTGAAGCTTATGAGTATATCGTTAATGGTAAACCCGCTCTTGAATGGGTTATGGAGCGTCAATGTGTAAAGACTGATAAAAAGAGTGGTATTGTGAATGATGCCAATCGCTATGCTGTTGAAACCGTTGGCAACCCTGCTTACCCATTGGAGTTGTTTCAAAGGGTTATTACGGTAAGTTTAGAAACCATGAAAATCGTTAAGAACTTACCCAAATTGGTATTAAGAGAAACTGAATAACTTATAAAGATGCTCACATAATGAGTGTGATAACCTTACAAGGGGTATAAGGTCTTATAACCATAGTCTATACCTCTCTTGTTAAGTTGATTACATACAATCTTAAAAGGAGTGTTTATATGCGTTATTCTAAAAAGAAGAAACTTGCACTTTTAGATACTCTTATTTTGATTGCTTTAAGATTTTTAAGAAACCCTATCTTAAAGTGAATACGCTTCTTTTACATTGCCTTTAAGAGGTTATACCGTAATCTAAAATGATAGCTTTATCCTTTTCAAAAGCTTTGTTTAAAGAGGGTTATGTATATTCATTTTCTTATATTACTTATAGGTTTTGAATGTTTCTCAAACCCTCAAAATACCTTCAAAAATATACCATGGGTTGTATTTATAGGTTGCATCTTAATATAGACTGTATCTCTAAAATGCTAATATATTGAAATATAATAACTTTTATTTTTTTATTGAAAAAAATATATAAAGGGGAGTAAAAGGAACCCTCAAAATACTCAAAATCTTCAAAACTAACAACCATAAGGATCTTGATAGCATTTCTTATGAGTTACAAACTATCTTTTGAAAGGCTTTAAAGGATTATATGCTTTTCATAAAGCACGTTTTAATCACTCACTAAAATAATCTATTTTGTCAGTTCAATTTACTGACACATAACTGACAAATATATATTATGAATTGAATTTATGGGTTGTCTTTTAATAAAGGTTGCATCATTAAAATTATAACCTATTGAAATATATTGATTTTAATTTTCTCTCATTAAAAAAATAATATAGGCTCTAAAAAGAACTGACAACTCTGACACGGTCTATTAAAAGGGATTTTTCTAATCTTTATAATGATCAATCTCTTTTTAGATGTTTTCATAACAAGCAATAAATCGCAATTATTCTATTTATCAACTAGTTGTATAACATCATCTAAGGTATAAGTTTTCATGAATCTTCCCCTGCATACTCTTTAATTCTTTTGCAGAGAAATTCATAAAAATTACTTGCGTAATATTCAGAATCTTCAGATGTATACTTGAGATAGAGTGGGCATTCACCATCGCGAAACTGCTTATAATCAAAATAAAAGGTTTCACCAAAATCAGTTGTGCAGATAACAAGTTGTTTGGGGTCCGTAAAGCCATCTCTTCTATCGAGCAAATTTCGGTAAACAATATCACCAGCAGGAATACCTGCACAGATTTCATAAATACTGAATATTTCTTCACCTCCAATTTCTCCTCCTCCATAATTTTTTAAAAAATTCTTATAGGAAGAGGTAAATTGTAAACCAAGAGTGTTCTCAGCTGTTTTAATCCGTACATCATCAGGGGCATTATCTTGAGTACCAAAATTAATAACATGACTATGCATATCAACATATTGTGCAACATCTGATAAAGTATAACTTTTCATAAATTTTTCTCCATAAGTCACAGCGTGTTTTTACTCATAATGAGTGCTCCTAATGATCAATCTTTTTCTACTATAGCCAATGGAATTGAGATGAGATTGATAAAATCATAAGAGATATGTTCTTGACGGAGCTCTTTTCTCATCTGTCTCTGTACAATCATCTCGCATTTACAATATATGATGGAATTAAAGGAGGTGATCATTAAAGTTTAGAGAGCGCCTTTTAGGGATATTATTTCAATATTTGCAATAATTACTCTTTCTTTTTTCCTACTTAGGAATTTTTTTTGAAATCCAACAAATAACTTTTCTGATAAAATTTGTCTTTGGATTCATAGGAGCAACCAAACTCCTGCCTTGATAAAATGAGTAGAGAACCTCAACGAGAGGACTATCTTGTTCTTGTGTCACAGGATGTAACATAATAGGTCTAAAATCGACTCCAATAGGTGCTCTTCCTGATACCATTCTTTCCACATTTGTACCCGTTACTATCTGTCCTTCTTCTTTCCAAGAAGAAACTGTTTCGGGCTCAAACAGTTCATCTTCCTGATAAACTTTTTGACTTTTAAATTCCACCGGCTCAGCTGCCCCCATACTTTTTTTCTTTATCCATTTCATGATTCATAATCCCCTCAATTTTTTCAAAATAATCAATTTATTCTTTGTTCTAAATAGACTTAAATAAACTCTCCTTCCAAGAGCGAGGTTATTCCTCGCTAGAAAGCTCTGAGTGATCATCAAAATCTTTTGCTACCCGTTCAATCAAAGCGTAGCTCACTTGCTTCACCTTTGCTACTTCTTTGGCTAAAGCTAATGCACGTTCAAGGTGGGTTTTGTTGATGCTTTCGTCAAAGCCTAGGTGATCACCTGCCGTAAAGCTTTTCTGATAAGATTGTAAGGTTTCAGCATCACCCAACAAAGCAAGAGCGCCAAGATGAAGTAAAGCATAATGTGCATCGTTTGCTTCAGACGTGGTGCTTTTTTCCCAAGGAGCAGCGCCATAATCAGAGCGAAGTCTTTTAGAAAGGTCAATGTCTGTTACCGCCCATTCTAAAGCATCATCAAGCGCCTGTGTTAAACGATCCGTAGTGACTTCTGGTTCAAAGATTTCTAATCCCTTGGCTTCAAAATTAAGCTGTATATCTGGAATATCTTCCGTGTAGGTAGGATCAATGAATTTACAAGCAGCGGAAAGAATGCCCGTGCTAATCATAAAGGCGCTATCAAATTGCGGGTAGTCTTTGGCAATTTCGTCGTTGTAAAGAATATCTACTTCACGATCAGCCAATTGATAGCTTGCCATATGGTCATTCTCATTGATTTTCTCGGTTGACCAGCCTAAGCTTTTTAAAAGTGCATGAGCACTTTCCATGGTGAGACGATCATCATTGTCATCCACTTCATCCACTTCCTCTGCCACTTCAACAGAAGTTGTTTTAGAAGCAACAGATGCTATTTGCGGATCCAAGCTCAAAATCGGTGCATTTTTCGGAAAACCTGCTCGATAACCCCGTGCAAGAGTGAGGAGATTATCAATTCTATATTTTGAGATTTCTTCCACAAAACCTAAAGGATTTCCCTTTCTAAAATTCTCCTTATAAGATTTGAGCTTTTCAACATCCCCAATCAAAACAAGCGCAATAAGGTGACGCGCTACAAGATCAAGTTCACTGTCTGGGGAAAAAGCCGCATAATCATAAATGATTTGATTGACATTTTGCCGATCTGCCCATTCAAGTATATCTGTACAAATCTCCTTTAGCTTGCCTCTATCCAATTCAGTACTAGAAACTGTATAAACTTCTTCTGCTTCTTTGAGGGCTATATATTGAGGCATATTATAGAAAATCTCTCTATGAGCAGTGGAAAAGCCAAGTGTTGAAAGGGAAGCCTTAAATGCAACAATTGGCTCTTCTTCATCACTTTGAAGACTGTACATTATATTGATGATACGGTCTTTACTGATAAAATAGGTATTACGATCATAGTTTTTATCACGATAAACTGTCCAACCCATTTCTTTTAATTGCTCAGCAACCTTATTGAAAGTAATCAAAGCTTTCGGACCAAGATGTGCTTCTGCTGCTTCTCGCTCATTAAGGATTTTCAGATGTTCTTCAGCAAATTCAACGGCATGGTTAACATATTTTTCTACTTCATCATCATCCAAATGTTCAGAAATCGTAACAGCTTCTAAAAAATTTTTATAAGATTTCAGGGTATCAATTCGACCTGTCAACGCTAAACAAGCCAAATGCCAAACTATATCTGTATCGTAACTATATTTTTGAACAACTGTTTTGCTTTCGATCGATGCTTGTAAATCTTGAGCGCGTGCCCATTGTATTATCCGCTCAGAGATTTGCGTCAATTCTTGCTCATTCAACCTCTCTACACAAATATCAATCCCTTTACCAAAACCACTAAAAATCCCTCCCCCAATTGTATTAAAAGACTGATAAATATCCGTAGGTCGTATCCAATTATATTCTCCCCTATAGTGAATATAACGACAAGCTATAGAAATCTCTTCATTAGAGATCTCAGCTTCAAGACGGACATTGTAATTGTCATGGAGGCGTACAAAACCAAAATCAAACTGAATAAAACGATCTGGCAAAGAAAGAAACATTCTCCCAGGTTCCATAGCAATCCATCCTAGCGTTTTGAAGATGCGACTTGCTGCGGTAAGGCTTATCGAGCGCTGTTTGGGCTTTTTGCGCGTTAGAATATCGTCTAACTCTCCATTCTTATAGGCTTGTGCAAATAAAATAAGGCGATCAATCCACTCCATGGTTGCATAATCGGCAAATTCTGGAACATGTAATTGGGGTGCCGGCTTATCAGACCTTAAAGCATCAATATCGCCAAGCAATGCTTGTGCAACAGCAGAATGATTGGCGGCTTCTTCATGCAATTTTTGTTCAATATCTTGTACTTTCGCCCACGCAATTACCCTATTTAAAGCTTCCTCAATATGACTTTCAGAAAGATTCTGTGCTGTAACTCCGAAATTTTCTTCTGCAGAAATCAACATATCATCATATTTATAGCGCGACTGTTCGCTATTAGAATATTCCTCAGCAAGGCAATAAGCGGCGGTAGTAAGAGCGACTGATAGCCGCAACCTTCCACCATCCTCTCCATAATCTACAACATCATAGAGAATGCGTATTATACGATCAGAAAGATGATAATAAGCAAATGTATCTCCAACTTCATGGCGATGAGTCTCCCAGCCCAATCTTTTTAAAATTTCTGTTACGTTTTTGGTTTGCATAGTCATTCACTTTTCTTCTAAATAACTTGGATATTCGTTTAGTTTATATTTTCGTGGTCCTTTTTCCCATTTCTTACTCAATTGTTTTTTAGGCCACTCTTTATTAAATTTTTTTAGTTGTTCCTCAGTTGGTTTCTCTTTTTTTATAAACTTTTCTAAATTTTCTTGGTATTTATTAAATTTCTCTTTATTTTTCTTAAGATACTCTTCAGCTTTAGGACCACAAAACTTTATACTTCCTGTTGTTTTACATATTTCTCTTAAAGCTTTCTGCATTTTATTTAATTTGGCTTTACCTGTTTTCGTCTCACTAAATGCTGGTTCACCATCCTCAATATAAGTATTATCAGGACGTGTTCTTGCCTTAATTGTACCTTTATCTGTCTTAATTTCAATTTCAATCGTTAATTCTCCCTCGCTTGGTGAAAATCCTTCCTCCTCTAATCTTTGTTTTTCCTCATCGCGTTTTTTGTCATGATATTTCCTACCTTTATTAAGCTTTTTACCCTTTCCATCGTTGTCATCGTCATTATTGTTTTGTGGTTCTTTATTGTTTCCGTTTTTTTTCTTATTTTTACTTTCCTTCTGAGAATCTTTATTTTTTTCTTCTTGTGAGTTTTGATTTGTTTTTTCGCTATCTTCTGCAGAATTTTTCGATGCAAACCAATAGGTAAGGAAATCAGCTATAGCGGTTCTATTGTTAGGAGATTGAACAATAGTTGCTCCACCAGCCATAAAAAGAGACAGAGCTGCCAACTCTTGTGGCGTAAGCGACACAATGAACGCTACAGCAGCTGCTACCGCAGGAAGAAAATTATTTTCGGCAGCATTACCTGCGGCATCAGCGCCAGTATTGACATCACCACCAGCAAGGGCAGCAGCAAAGCCTCCCGCTATGCGCGCGATATCAATGGCATGATCATTAAAATCAGAAAACTGTGCTTCAATCTTTGCATTGATACGCGCTTGTTCTTCTGCCGTTGGAACACGACCATCCAATGCTGCTATTTCTTTTTGTATAAAATTTTTGGTCGACAGTTTAAACTGGAGCATAGCAGTGGCTTCGCCCACAGCCCCCCCCACAGCACCGGCTGTGCAAGCACCGCTCGCAACAGCGCCTTTTAAGCAGCCAAGTCCTGCATGGGCAACGATCTGTGTGACCGTATCTATTTTGCCTTCAGCCTTGGCGGTACCGATTTCTTCCGCCAACGATTTGCCAACCGTATCAGACAGGGCGATGCGCAGATTGTTAAAAAAGTTCTTGTCAAGAGAACCACCCTCAAGAGCCGTTTGCACGCCTGTGCCAATGGCGGCTTTGATCAAGTTCTTTTCCGCCTCACGGGTGATGCGATCAACCAGAGGAGCCGTTTTGGGCAAAGATTGTCCAACACCAGCCATTTCGGTTAGTTGGCTGGTTAAGCCTGCTGTCAACATCGACGAGACAATGCTGAGAATATTCTTTGAAGAGCCAAGCTCATGCAAGGCACCGGCAATATTGCCGCGATTATTGACAAGAGCCACAGCGCTTTTGTTAATCAGCGCTTGGACACCAGCCTGTATCGCCGCATTCATGGCGGTGCTCGAGAGCCAAGCCCCAAAGCACCGGTAATGGCACTGGCAGCGCCCGAGGCTGCTCCACCCGTAACCGCCGTGACAGCCAATGCCACGAGAGCCGCACCGGCTTCTGTCAGCCCTTGGGCTTTATAATCCCAGTCTTTAAATTCAGCCTTAACTGCTTGCCAATCCACTTGCTTGGATAATTCTGGATCATCACGCAGTTGCTTGATCCATGCCATGCCTGGAGAGCGAGACAATTGCTCAAGGGATTTGTCTAAATCACCGGTTGCCTGATACTCAACAACAAAGCCATCACCCGCATCAAGCTTTATGCCACCCTTAGCATCTATGGTGACATGCTCGATGGTCTCCTTAAGGTAACCTTTATCGCTCTCACTCCACCACACAAGGTTTTCATTACGCTGATAAACGTCCTTAAAATCTTGATCCTTGTTGGTCAGAAACTTGATCTTCCCCGTATCTGATGCCAAATGCGTCTGACCACCACTTGATAGCCCTGCCGCATCAAGCGTGAGATCCCCATTTTGCGCATGCATGGAGAGGTTGCCCTCTGTTTCTATCGTGGTTTTGTTTGTAGTAACTTCTGTTGATTGTTGACGAAACTTATTCTTTTGCTTCGATTTGTCGCCTTCTTTGCCCCTCAGATCCAAATCAAAACTGTTAAAATCTTGCTCTGAAATCGCGTTGAGAGCGCCACCACTGGTGAAATCTCCATTGCCCTTGGTTTTAAACTTTCCCTCAAGGTTCAGTTCACCACCTGTGACAATGGTCAAATCTCCATCACTGTTGACTTCTGTCAAACGGTGCTCACTGCTTTGGGCGTTATAATGCCCTTTTTCCAATGTCTCCTTATGGTCACTCTCTAGCACTAATGAACCAAACGTAGCAGAACCATCGACAATCACCGTCGTCGATCCACCACTGCTCCATTGGCCACCAGTCATGCTTAAATCGCCAAGGGAGTGAATGTTTAAATCCTGTATAGAAATGATTTGAGCCTGCTGCCCGCTCCGATCAACAAAACCATATTCATTCGTGTCACGGATTTTTGCAGTACCATCAATGATTGTCTTCGCATTGAGGGTGATGATATCCCCCAGAATAACCCCTGAAGAGTTGGCTAAAAGATCGCCACTGCTGAGATCTACAGCACCGCTGCCAAGCAAAAAACCACCATCATTAAACAAAGTTTGCATAGTCGAAACATGCAATGCACCATTACTTGATATGGTGCCACTATTGGTAAGACGGTCCGTCTCTATAGTGACGCCATTGCCTTTCAAACGTGCACTGGCAAGGTTTCCTTGCTGCGTTTTTGCCCCATAAACATCTTGTGCTAAAGAAGTGTTTGGTGCCAAATAAACGTGGGGTACCAAGACCTCTTGTCCGTCGACAAGGTGGGTCTCAAGCCAGATCATATCATTTTTGATCCCAGCAATTTGCTGAGGCGTTAAGGGCTTGCCTAGCTCTAACCCCAAGGGATCTTGCTGCTCCACAGCATTGTCATAGAGCCTTTGCATTTGAGCATTGGGATCTTCAACATCAAGAAGAGTGCGATTGCCTGTCAGCTCAAAGATTTGCTCACCCACCAGACGATATTCAAAATAAGCATCCCCTAATCTTTTAAACACGTTCTCAGGCTTATAATTGCCAATCTTTTTTAAGTAATAGTCCGATCCCAAAAATTTACTTGGGTTGATAAAGTCCTGTCGCGTCTCGACTAAAAATGGCACATCCGGTGTTTGGGTCTGGTCCAATTCTGTCTTAACAGAGTTAAGCCCATCTTGCGTTGGCACTTGTATGGATTCTGGTGCGGGTGTTTTTGTGCTTGGTGCAAAAAGCCCTTTGTGCCCTTTCAAACCATTGATAATACCGTCCAATCGATCATCACTAATCAGTGGTTTGGAACCGTCAAAATCGGTGTTTTTAACACCAGCCAACCCTTTATCGCCAGAGCTTAAGCCAACTTGCTCAACCCCCTCACGCACCGCATGATTGTCAATATAGCCTGTCAACTTGGCATCAAGCGTGCCACCAGCTTCAATCGTGCCATAAACAGCATCATAAGTGCGTTTGAGTGTTTGGGTAAAAGTAGGACCATCCCATTCTTCTGCACCTTGCCCTATACATGCTGGATTTGTGGCACTACATTGCTTATATCTGTAGCGTGTTTCAGTTACAATCTTGGTTGTTTCAATTAAATCACGCCCCTCATTGAGCAGCGTATCACCCTGCATCTCAATGTTGCCATTAGCAGCAATCAAACTATAGCTATTGCGGATATCACCGGCATGGACCGTGAGATGACGCCCTACCAAAATCTGTGCCGCATTATTGGTAAAATGAGGCTGCTGACGAATAATCGTAGTGTCGATATTTTTCTTGATCCTTGTGTGTTTATCAACATTTGGGATATTTTCCCATTCTCCTCGCACGTAACTGTGAGAAACCACTTTATCGCTAACTTCAACCCCACCTTCACGCATGTTGGTAAGCGCTGAGACATCGAAGGTCATATCGCCTGACACGGCTTCTAAAAGACCCGAGCTGTTGATCACATGACCAGCCCGCTCTCCACTTAAGCCACGGATGATAAGATTGTCTTCAGCAATGACATCGGCAAACTTATTGATAAAATCCCCATCTAAGGAGAAAATGGCAGATTTCTTGGCATAAATCAGCCCACTATTACTCAGATCAGCGCTCACATTGAGCGCAACCCCATCACCACTTGAACCAATACTGCCGGCATTGTCCAAAACATCTGCGGTTAAGACAAAAGCACCACCACTTTTGAGAACACCGTCTTCACCATTTAAAACCAGAGCAACTTGCCCCAATGACGGATCATGACTTTTTGCCACAAGCGTAAAACTGTCACTGGCTAAAAGCTGACCGGAATTGGCTAAAGACCCAAGCTTCGCATCAACAACACCGCCCACCATAATACCGGAATTGCTTAAAACATCATGACTGTTGAGAGTCAGTACCCCGCCTTGCGCTTCCACAAGCCCAGTTTGGGTGAGTGTGCCTGCCTTCAGCGTTACATCATAGGCGCCAACCTCACTTGTCTCGCCCATTGTCAATATGCCATCACTGGAAAGCTCTATCCGCTTTTTAGAGACAATGCGCCCCGTTTGGCTGAGATTTGTTTGCGCATGCAAAGCAATGGTATCATTGCTTTCTATTGTGCCACTATTGCTTAAATCACCGTGGCTGGTCAGTTGAAGGTCACCACGCTCAATCTCTATGTGCCCTGCTTGGATCACACTATCAGCAACAATATTGACTGCCCCTTGCGTAGAAATGAGACCATCAACATTCTCAAAACTGCCCACATCAATGCGCAAACCATCCCGCGCTAAAACATGCGCACCTTCATCATGTGTAGCGTTTTGTTGCTCTGAATTTGTCGTTTCAGCGCTTTTATTGACAAAAGACGTTGCAACAATCTTCATCTCACCGGCTAAAGCACTGAGAAGACCAGCCTCATTATTTATATGACCAGCACGTGTCTCTTTCAGCCCACCAATGCTGAGAGCCTCTTCAGCAATAATTCTGCCCTGTGTGTTGGTCAGATTACCATCACTGAATAGATCCATAGATTTTTTGGCGTAAATCAGCCCACTATTGCTGACATTCCCTGCCACATTGAGGGCAACATTCTCACCACTAGAGCCAAGCGCACCGGCATTGTCTAATTGCCCTGCGGTCACAACAAAAACACCACCACTTTGAAGGACACCTTCGGATGTATTCTTCAGAAAGGCTTGTTGCGGATCGGCGCCTTCTTGTGTGCTTACCATCAAATGCAAATCATCGGTTGCAATAAACGTCCCTTGATTGGTAAATGCACCAATATGAGCATCGACACTCTCACCGCGCATTGTGCCTCTATTGATAACCCCATCACGCACTTGAAGGGTTAATGCTCCTTCTTGAGCTTCCACAATCCCTGCTTGGGTTAAAGCATCAGCACTTAAAACCACATCATAACTTAAAATCGTGCTCTCTTGAGAGGTTGTGAGCATGCCCCCCGCTGTCAAGGCAACCTGCTGCATGCTGACAATATCACCCGTGTGATTGAGGGCACCATGGGCATCCAGCGTTATCTCCCCATTAGACCAGACAGTGCCTTCTTGGATCAGGGCACCGTGATGCGCATAAAGGTCAATTTTTTGCTCTGCCACTAAGCGCGCACGTGATGTAAGCTCTGTTGCTTCCACCAAAAGAGAGCCGCCGGCGCTATAATGTCCAGCGCCTACAGTGAGCGCATCATCGGCGCTTAGTACAATATTCCCCTTGGCACCAATATGGTTGTTTAAAGCGCTGATTTGATTGGTTTTAATGGTCAGATCGCCAAGGGAAGAAACCCCTGTTTGATCATTGTCTTGCATGCGGCTCAGATCAATTGTTGCTGCTTGGATCTCTAAAAGATCACCGGCGGCTATCCGCCCATTCCCCGCCTCAAGCTTTGCTGCCTGTAAATGCAAAGAACCCGTCGCTGACTGTTGACCATCACTCCCAATACCGCTTGCTAGAAGAGCATGAGACTGGAGCTTGATCAGATCGGCGCCCACATCAACAGCACCGCTTGCCGCAACGCGAGCTTGCTCAGCCAGTTCAACATGTTTCAAAGCCTTCAGCTCAACCGCTTCTTCTGAAAAAAGCAGATCTTTCACGTGCACACTATCGTGGTGGGAGTGAGCCTTCACCGCTCCTTTGGCGCGTGCTTTGGCAATCACCAGCTTGCCATCACTTGTCAATCTCATGGCGCCTGCATTGGCAACCATGTCTCCGCGCATCTTAACGCCCGCACCTTTATCATTGGCAATCACGCGGATCTGCCCCGCATACATTCCACCAAACTCACTGGAATCAATCGCCAATTCCGGCTCTTTGCCATCAGAACCAAGAGAAGTTGCTTCGCGTTTGTCATAATCAAAATGATTGCGCCCCGCGATAACAGCCAAATCTCCTTTGACCTGTATGGGACCCCCGACACTGATCTTGCGCGAAACAAGATCAAAAATATCTAATGCACTCCCATCAGCCCCACGAGAGCCTATAGTGATATCTCCACCCTCAACACGCAACCCACTCAAAGCGCCATCGGCTCCAATGATCGGTTGTCCGGTCGATAAAGTCACCCGTGGGGTATTGATAAAGCCACAACCGTTACAGGTAATCCCATTGGGATTGGCGATAATAACATCCGCCATTTGCCCGTGTACTTCGCTCACGCCTTCAAGAAGCGAGCGATTGGCACTCACCACTTCATTAAGGATAACCTTTGCTGCACCGCTATAACGCAAATTGCCGTTGCCTGGCACCAATCCCCCAAGCTGTGAACGCGAAACCTCCTCAGTCGAATTGTTCAAAATCACGCCATGGGTATCAACATTGAAACTGTCATATTTGTTATGAGAAAGACCCTGTCCATTGGGGCGCACAATATCAATCAGCGGCACATCATTGCCGGCTTTCCCCACCGTGGGGCGGAAAACAGAGCCAACCCCATCAGCTGCTTTTATCCCTTGGCTCTCTTGTGCAACAGGACTTCGCGCTCCAAGCGCTTGTGCTTGCAACAACAAAGGCTGAAAAGCTAAGCAAAAGCTTAAAACAAGTGAAAGCCCCTTATGGATCCCTCGCTGCAAAACACAAAGAACGCGCTGCCATAGCTTGTATCCATATCCCAATCTATGCTTTTGATTTTTCAATCCCCGCATCTTCAGCTCCTCATAAAATTCTTTATCTCTTTAAAAAAACAACCCATATGGGTATAAACAGCGCAGCGATATTTTTTACCGCCCATTTGCTCTAAAATCTTAATAATGCCCGCACTTGAAATAACCCTGTCGCATTCCCCTTTTCTCGCACTGTCGATTGGGTTAAAATATTTGAATAAGACACATCAATATCCGTAATGTCTCCGGTTGCATGGAAACCAAGAGTTGCCCCAACGAGGCTCCCGCCAAAACTGTTTTTGTTTACATCATTGGCTACAGCCCCCAGATCAAGCGCCATATAAGGGGCAAATTGGCTCATAAATTTACGCCCCATTCTCGAAGAAAAACCTGGCAACAACAGCGACAATTCATTGCGCCAAAACGCCCCATTATTGCCGTAATAAATCGCCTCACGCACCCCACGCACAGAGGAACTACCACCAAGCGATATTTGCTCTGAACTAAACAACGTGTCGGGTGATAATTGTCCTGAAAACAGCGTGTTATAGCGAAAGTTATACTGTTTGAGCGAAAAAGAACGCACGTAGCCTAGGGAAAAAGACAATTTGGAAAATTGCCCTTTGGGTGAATTTTTTGTTGCATTCTCTTGCTCTTTATCGTCATAAGCGCCAAGAATTGCCAACCCTTTATGAAACCCTATATGCGCGCTTAATTCTCCTCCAAGCCACTTGCGCGAATGATCAAGCTCAAAGGTTGCAATAGCCAATTTACGGCTGGAAACATCAACCCGACTGCCCATAATAAAATTATCAGAATATTTCCATGTCAACCGTCCTGTAAGCCAGGTCTTTCCCTCTTGATCACGGTCGATAACCCGTGAAATCCACGGTGTAAGCGATAAAGACTTACCCGCAGTCATAATATCGGAAAATATTCCCTTAACACTCGAATGATATTGGCTCCACGTCCCATCAAAACCTGTTGTCCAAGTGCCATAGGGAAGAGAAAATGATCCCGTTAGAGTATCACTATTGGGACGCTTGTGAGAAAAATGATACGGACTACCATCCATAGAACGCTGATAGCTAAACGACCATTGATCATTGATCCCCAACAGATCATCAAAAGAAAAGCTCAAGCGCGTTTGATAAAGCCCTGTTGCTTTAGCGCCAAGATTATCGCTGGAAAGCGTAATAAGCCAAGGTTTCTGTTTTTCAATATGAACATCGAGTATCGAACCACCCGAATTGCTCCCCGCACCAAGATTAATGGTGGCTTGGCGTGAGAAAAGCCGATTGATTTGATCAAGCCCTTGCTCTATCTGGCGCAGATTGGTCGGTTTTCCAATAAGGTTTGGAAAAGCCGTGGTGATTTCTCCTTGAGATTTCCTTCCAACTTTATGCCCATCAAGGGTAATATCTTCCATCACACCTTCAACAACAACAATCTTGAGATGACCGCCGCTTAAATCTTGCTCAGGCAAATAAGCCCGCACCGCAATATAGCCGCGCTTCATATAAAGCTTGGTCACCGCTTTGAGCACTTTGTTGATTTCGGCAATCCCCAAACACCGTCCTTCCCAAAGAGAAATGGCTTCATGAAGGTCGGTATGAGAAATCAACTGAGCACCAACAAATTCAATGCTTTTGATCAGCAAACAGGTTGTACTAGGCGAAGCACCATAGGCAGATGTGCTATCATCGTCTGGCAAAAATATCCCATGTGTTTCGTTTCTACGCTGCAATTGCTGAAAACGCTGTTGTTGCGTTTGTTGTCGTTGGATGCTCTCTGATTGATTAATCGCTTTCTCACGAATGTTTTGGGCAAAACTCGCCAACGAGAAAAGGCACAAAATAGCCGTAAAAACAAAAGTGAAAAAAAATCTATGCATTCATTGTGCCCTCAAAATGAGCAACAAAATGAACCATATCATCAGCGTCACAGAAAAAATCGCCAACCGCGTAACAATTTTTTAATTTTTTGATGAGAGTAATACTTATAACATCTGAGAAAAAAGCATAGACTGTACTGTGTACACCTGCTTTATGAGTTGTGCAAACCATATCATTTCCCCCGCTTTTGAAGATTTTACAATGACACTGTTAAATGACAATCATACACTCTAATATGCTTCTTAATTTTAAGGTGTCGCATGTAATATAATTTTGAGCTTCAAGTAAAGCCTCTTATTCATAGAATATACCAAATTTATTGGAACTGTTACATATTAGAGACAACAAAAAACACTCCATTGATTGTCGCTTGATAAAAAAAATAGCATGACAATCGCTTATTTACTAAAATAAGAAAAAAAGAAAATGCGTAATGCTATAACTGATGAAGGATTAGCATATTTAAAAGCCGCTTATCCTAATGAAAAAACACTAAAGATGATCTGTTTTATTATGTTTACGGTTTTTTGCATTCAGAAGATTATCGCACCCGTTATGCTGATAATTTATGCAAAGAATTGCCTCGTATCCCTTGCGTAAAAACGGCTGATGATTTTTGGAAATTTGTGACAGCAGGGCGTGAACTCGGTCATTTGCACGTAAACTATGAAACTGTAGAACCTTATCCTGTCACCTTTAAAAAGGGTAATCCAAAAGTTACAGAGATCACGAACCCTAAAGAATTTTACTACGTTACAGAAATGAAATTCGCTGGGAATAGTAAGGAAAAGGATAAATCAACTGTTATTTATAACAGCAATATCACAATAACAGATATCTCTCTTGAATCGGTTATGGGGCGTCAATGTGTAAAGACTGATAAAAAGAGTGGCATTATTAATGATGCCAATAGCTATGCTGTTGAAACCGTTGGCAACCCTGCTTATCCATTGGAGTTATTCCAAAGGGTTATTACTGTAAGTTTGGAAACAATGAAAATTGTTAAGAACTTACCAAAATTGGAAATAAGAGAAACTGAATAGACTTGGCTTGCTAAACTCACAAAGGGGTATAGAATCTTATAACCATAATCTATACCTCTCTTGTTAAGTTGATTAGATACAATCTTTAAAAGGAGTGTTTATATGCATTATTCTAAAAAGAAGAAACTTGCAATTTTAGATACTCTTATTTGGATTGCCTTTAAAAGATTATATCGTAATCTAAAATGATAGCTTTGTTTAAAGAGGGTTATGTATATTCACTTTTCTTATAGGTTTTGAAGGTATAAAAACCGTCAAAACCCCTTCAAAACGTATATTATTAGTTGAATTTATAGGTTGTGTTATCAATAGAGGTTGTTTTTTAAGATCTGTAAAATATTAACACATTGAAAAATAACGTTTTTACTTTTTATCGTTTTTTTATCTAAAAGAGGCAACCGTCAAAACTCAAAACCCCGTCAAAACTCATAACTATAAAGATCTTGATAGCATCTCTTATGAGTTACAAGATATCTTTTGAAAAGCTTTAAAGGATCACATGATTTTTATAAAGCACGTTGTAATCATTCTCTAAATCATAAGGTTATCTATTCAAAAGAACTGATTAAAATTCATAAAAGGGATTTTAATAACGTAATCAGTTTTTACTTTCATACGCTTTTCATAAGACACGTTTTAATGACACACTAAAATAATCACTTTTGTCAGTTCAATTTACTGACAGATAACTGACAAATATATATTATTAATTGTATTTAAGGTTGTGTTATCTATATAAGTTGTATCTTAAAAAGACTAACATATTGAAATATAATGCTTTTAATTTTTTATCATTTTAAAAAAATAGTATAGGGTCTAAAAAGAACTGACACAACTGACAAAAGTCTATTAAAAGGGATTTTGCTGATCTCTATAATGATCAGTTTCTATTGAGATATTTTCATAACAGACAATAAATCACAATTATCCTATTTATCGTTTCTCTTATGAAACTGAAAAATGATGCCATGGCTATAAAGAACATAACAGCTATAGAGAAAGCAAAAATGCAAATGAAAGCATTTGTTTATAAAGACAGTCCCTATAAAGGCTGTTAAGTCTAAAATGTGTTATTAAAAGAAATTAACAGAAATCTTAAAATTTATTTAGCAACAAAATTGATAGGTTATAAAGTTTAAAATACGCATAATGAGAGCGTTTCTAAAATATTATAAATGTATAGATTCAGAAAATACGCAATCGTTTCACAAAGCCCGTAATATAGCTTTAAAAGCACATAAATATAAAAGAAGCAATTAATAAGCATAAGATATTATCAATACACAACGTATTTAAAAAATACAAAAAAATATCAAAAAAGATAAAATATTATTTGACAATAAATACGTATTTTGCTATATAAATAATCAAGTGATCAAAACACTTAATAACTAGCGGGTAAACCACGATAAGGTTTCTCCCATTTCTTTAAAATATCGACTGTCTTTTGTGCTGTGATTAGCATATAATGGTTTTGTCGGGTGTAGCTACACCATAAAATACCTTTATGGGAAAAGTGTAGCAACGGACTAGTTACCGTGTTTTGAGCGCCCGGCGCCCTTATAGGGTGTCAATTTCAAAACTCTAAATAACTAGGTTTAATAAAATGAATTATATCTCAAAAAACACCCCCGTTATCTCTAATATTTCAAATGAAACCGCGCTTGCTAATCAACAAGAGCCTGCAAAAAAATATGAATTTATTGATGATTGTGAATATATCGATGGTCATTTCTTAACTCGAATTAGAGCCTTAAGAGATTTTGATGATGTCAAAAAAGGCGATTTAGGGGGGTATATTGAAAAGGAAGATAATCTCTCTCATGAAGGTAATTGCTGGGTGTATAATAAAGCTCGGGTCTTTCAAAATGCACGCGTCTTTGGAAATGCTAAAGTAAAAAGCTTTTTTGTTGATGTCTATGGTAATGCTCAAATTTATGGAAATGCTATTTTTGAAGGTATGACATTAAAGGACAATGCAAAACTTTCAGGCAATGCGCATGCTAACAACGCCGTTGTAATTGAAGGCAATGCACAAATTTATGATAACGCCCGTGTCACTGATCATGCTCATATTTCCGATAATGCTGTCATTTGTGATGATGCTCATGTCGGAGGCAATGCAAAAATAAGTGGCTCTGCTTACATTTGTGATGAATCGCGTGTTTTTGATGATGCCGTTATTTGTAATGCTCTTATCTCTGGTTCTTCATATATTCATAGCAATGCCTCTTTAACAGCTAATGAAGATATCTGTGATGATGCATATCCTGAGTTTGGTAGCGAAGATGATTATTATCGTCATGAGTATTATGCTGATTTTGAAGGGTATTATGACGATGATAATGACAGCGAATATGAAAGTGATGCTGCGTAAATGACACGCGCGGGCGCGGCGGGGGCGCCCTCCTTCTAAATATTTCATTTTAAAAATTTAAATCTCTATAAAGGAATTGTGCTCATGCAAAAGAAGTTTGCACTCACAAATGAAACGCGTGTAATTAATAATCATACCCTTTATCGCATTAAAGCATTAAAAGACTTTGCTGATGTTAAAGCAGGTACTTTAGGTGGCTTTATTGAAAAGGAAGATAACCTCTCTCATGATGGGAATTGCTGGGTGTATGATAATGCTTGTGTTGTAAAATCTGGTCGTGTTTATGAAAATGCAAGGGTATATGGCAATGCTGCCATTGGTGGTTTTGTTTATGGCAATGCGCATGTATATGATAAAACCCGCGTGTATTTTGGAGCTCATGTTTATGATAATGCGCATCTTTCTGATAAGGTGTGGGTTTATCAATATGCAAGGGTTTATGGGAATGCAAAATTAACAGGAAGTGCACGCATTTATAGCAAAGCTGAGGTTTATGATCATGCTGTTGTAAGTAGCTCTTCAAAAATTTATGGCAAGGTTTATGGCAATGCTAGCGTGGGTGGGTATGTTAAGGTCTATGGTTCTGTTTATGGGAATGCAAAAGTGACTGGTTATCACACCATTAGAGGTTTGGTACATGGCAATGCAAGGTTAAAAAGAGATGGTTATTCATATGTCAAACAAAACTTTTATTATGCATATGGAATTCCTGAAGATTGTGAAATTTATGAAAACGATACCGTTGTAAAGATTATTGAAAATAACG
>NZ_JBHIRN010000013.1:37286-54991 GCF_042197205.1 Bartonella sp. AA2SXKL | reverse complement strand
AACCACTCGACAACAGAGGAAAGTCCTTGTTTAAACTTTTGCCAATGGGAAGAGAAGTCGAAAGCAGCAGCAATGATGTTTTTCCATTTGGTGATGGTTGCCGTATCGGAACCAAAATAAACCAAGACGTGTGCGCCAGTCATGGTAAAGCGCAACACACGTAGAGCAATGTTAAAAGCCATCAGGGCGGCAATAGTTTTGATAATGGCGCTCGTTAAAACGGGATGGTCCTTGCCCATGCCATTTTACAAAACGCGCATTTAATGGTAAAAAATAACCATAAAAACAATAAATTATCACGTATTTCTAACTAATCTCACCTCTTCCCACTTAGTACAAAACCTAATGTCAAACTACATCCAACGGAGTTTTGTATAGTATGTAGCCTTTCGGAAATTGTGGCTTATCGGCGGATTCTACATATTTTTATATTTTATTTGTTCAAAGAAGATACTGAGCACTCAAAGAACCCTCAACGCTCTATTAAAGCCTTCTCTCATTTTTGCTGTCAAAAACTCATTCGATACATAATGTAGGTAAGAACAATCAATTATCACATATCCACTCTAATTTCACCTTTTTCCACTCAATATAAAATATAAAGTATAAAGTAAATTATACACAAAAATATTTGTTATTTATTAACTTTAAAAATATAAAATATCTTATTTTTTTGAAAATGTACAATATTAAAAACACTACTATTCTTATTTATATTATATTTTTAATTTATTTTTATATAACTGTACTTGTTTAATTATACATCAATAAATATTAAAATAAATGAATATTGATATAAAATAATATGTACCATTAATAAAAAACTTATTTTTAAAATATAATTATATAAAAATACATTATGAAATAAATTTAATATTACATAATTAAACATAAATACAACTTTAAATTTGACAAAAAAAGCAAAACAAAATATCAAAGTGCTGTGTTATTAAAATAAAAGCAATATCTATTTCCACTTCTGCTTATGAAGTTAGCGGGAAAATGAATGTTGGGGGCTTTAAAAGGAGTAGACTGATGCCTAAAAAATTTCTTCTATCCTGCACAGCAATTGTGGCAGTTGTACTTTCTGGTATCAATCTTAATGCACAAGCTAAAAATCTTGAAATTTCAGAAAATAAAAAAGAAGTTTCCAACGAAACCTACGAAATTATTCACGCAAAAAAAGGTGGTCAAATTATCGGCAAGCATTTGACGATAATCGGAAACAAAAAAACAAACACCAACATAGGCACAAATGCGCACGCTATAACAGCTGAAGGTTCTAACACTGCGATTGAATTACTGGATGGTACAACCATTAAAGGAACTGGTTCTAGCATTTTCTTCGGTCTTGAAGCAAAGGATGGTGCTACACTGAAAATGACTGGGGGAACTATCACAGTTTCCAACACTGGCACTAAATTCTTGAACAGTAAGAATGCTGAAAACAAGCTAAAAGATATAATAATATCAAGTGGCAAAGGCAAAGCTCCACTAACTTTTGCAATATTTGCAGACAAAGACAGTGAAGTCACTTTAGAAAATGTAAAAGTGACTAAGGCAACGAATAGCGTTACAGCAAATAATAAATCTGAAATCACGATATTGGGAGGATCATTTGATGCCACAAAGGCAGCAATATCTGCTTACAATGGCAGTCGCGTAACTCTAACTAACAATGTTCAAACTACATCATCTCATGGCACTGGACTCCATGCAACAGATTCAGAAACCACAATCGAAATGACGGGAGGAAGCGTAATCACAGAAAAAATGGCGTTGGTTGCAGAAAACGGTGGACATATCAAGGTCACGGATGTTGCGTTAACTGCGACGAATGATAAAATCGGAACAGTTGTCGCCGGCGGTCCGAACAGCGTGATTGAATTGCATGGGAATACAACAATTAAGAATGCTGTAATCGGTCTTCATGCACAAAACAGTGGAATGATTAAAATGATCGGAGGGACCATTACAGCTTCTGCAACCGGCGCTGGTTTCTATAATAGTAAGAGCAATGGAAACAAGCTAAAAAATGTGAAAATATCGGGCAGTAACCATAAAGAGCCTAAAATCACAGGAATAGGTGCCGACAAGGAAAGCAACGTCACTTTAGAAAATGTAACAGTTACGCAGGCAAAAAGTGGCATAGTTGCAAATAATCATTCTAAAGTAACGGTTTCTGGAGGATTATTTGAGGGCAAAAACGTAGGGGTATACGCTGGAAACGGCAGCAACATTACTTTAACCAGCAATAAAAAAGGTAACGTTCAAGTTACATCAACATCATCGAATAGCAAAGGACTCTACACAAATGGTTTACATTCTACCATCACAATGACGGGAGGAACAGTAACCGGAGAATTAGCGTTGGTCGCAGAAAACGGTGGACATATTAAGGTCACGGATGTTGCTCTAACAACAAATGAACATGGGGGCAAGGTCACTGATGTTCCTATAATAGGCGCAGGAGTCAATAGCGCTAATAGTATGATTGAATTATATGGCAATACAACGATTAAGAATGCTGGTGTTGGGCTTGTGGCAAGTAACGGTGGCGTAATTAAAATGATTGGGGGGACTATTACAACTTCTAAAACTGGTGTTGGCTTCGTGAACAGTAAGAGCGCCGAAAGTAAACTAGAAAATGTAATAATATCAACCGGTAAAGATAAAAATTCAGGCAAAGGAATTCTTCTAGAGAAAGAAAGTGGTCTCACTTTAAAAAATGTAAAAGTGACTCAAACAGGCAACAGCGTAATTGCAAATAATCGTTCTAACATAACAATCTCTGGAGGATCATTTGATTCAAGCTATGCAACAATATGTGCTCAAAACGGTAGCAGTATCACCTTAACGGACAATGCTCAAATTACGTCACATGATGAAGCAGGCCTCTATGCACGAGACTCAAAATCCACAATTACAATGACAACAGGAAACGTGACAGGAAAATATACAGCCTTAGAAGCAGACATAGGTGGCCATATTACGGTTACAAATGTTGCTTTAAAAGCAACTAATAATGGCAGTGGTGTAGCTGCTGGTGCAGCTGCCTCTGGCTCTAACAGTGTGATTGAATTGCTTGGCAATACAACGATCAGTGACGTTAAAATCGGAATTGATGCGCAAAACGATAGCACAATCAAAATGATCGGAGGAACCATTACTGCTTCCGAAGCAGGCGTTCACTTGTTAAAAAACAAGAGCAATAACAAACTGAAAGATGTAACGATATTAAATCGTAAGGATAATGCACTACTAATCAATGCAATAATTGCAAGAAGAAGTGCCATTACTTTAGAAAATGTAACCGTTCCGCAAGCAATCAATAGCATAATTTCAGATAATGGTTCTCAAATAACAGTTTCTGGAGGATCATTTAACGCAAAAGGTGCAGCAGTATCTGCTATAAACGGCAGTACTATTACTTTAACTGACAATGCTCAAATTACATCATCTGATGACAGTGGGCTCTATGCAAAAGATTCAAAATCCACCATCACCATAACGGGAGGAACAGTACAAGGTAAAACTACTGCATTATTTGCCGGAAACGGCGGACATATTAAAGCCACGAATGTTACTCTAATAACAGCAGATAATAACGGATTCGGTGCGGAAAGCCAAGATGTTGGCAGTTTAGTTGAATTATATGGCCATACAACGATTAAAAATGCTGAGATCGGACTTTATTCAGAAAATGGCAGCACAATCAAAATGAGTGGAGGGACAATAATTGCCGAAAATAGTGCATTTGTTGTAAATAATAATGGACATATTGATGTAACAAATGTTTCTGCCACAGCAGAAGATAGAGGTATCGCATTTGAAAAGTCTAAGAACAATAGAACATCAGAAATCAATTTAACCAATACAAAACTTCATATTAAAAACGGTACTGGAATTAATGCAAATGAATCAATTGGTAAAGCCAATCTCAAAAATTCAGAAATCCGTGCCAATGTTTTATTAGTAACCGAAGCTTCAACGAAAAAAAATGATTTCACTTTTACACTAAACGCCGATCGCTCCATCTTAGACGGCAAAGTGAGCACTGAAAAAAAATTCAAAACAGTCTTTGATTTGCAAAACAATACGAAATGGACATTGAAAACAAGCACAAATAAAAAAAGCCAGAACAAAAAACTGCTTGATATTGCTCAAAGAGCACGTTCTGATATTTCTGTCCTTAACATCAATAACAGCTCTATTGTTTTTGAAGAGCCAACTGAAAATCATTATCACACGTTGCACATAGGATCTGGCAGACCAAATACTAAAAAAGTCTACAATGCTACAGGAAAAGCAGAAATTCATTTCAACGTCGAATGGAGTGATAGTGCTGCCATAAACAAACAAAAAGCTGACCATCTTCTGATTCACGGTGATGTTTCAGGGACTACACTGGTTTATATCACTGGACATTTAGAAAAGAACAATATTAAAGCAGATGCTTCTGCTCTTACCAGTGCACGTGGTCTTTCACTCATTCAAGTTTCTGGGAAAGTAAATCAAAACTCTTTCAAACTTGCACAGGACTATATCACAATAAGTGGTTCACCTTATAAATATATACTGAAAGCTTATGGACCACAATCAAACCACAGTAAAACAAATGCTGAACAAAACCTTTTAGGAGAAAATAAAAATTTCTGGGATTTTCGCTTACAACCAGTACTGCTTGATAGCGACTCAAAAGTAAAAACCATCGTGCCATAAATACAAGCTATTTTATCATGCCATGTGCTCTCTTGTATGCTGGATTGACCGATATGGATAAGCAAAGTGCAACTGTTAGCCAATATGCGACATCTGTCTTAAGGAAAGAATAAGACAAACGGAATGGCTTTTTCTTATACGCCTATAGAGAAACAGGAAGCTTATTTTCTGATAAGTAGTGCTCCTAGTAAATATGGTTATAGCAGTGCTCATCTTCACTATGCTGTTCTACAAGGAGCTATTAACCTTGTCGCGCAGAAGGGAAAAATATCTACAACACATTTGGGTCTTGTCCGAACCTACGGGCAACTCTCTTTCACCCCCAAAGATATGCAAGACAGCAAGTAAGAGCATATTGAATAAATAGTCATTTCAACTCACCGCCGCCTATGGCAGTAAACAGCGTGACAATGGTTTCTATCTTGATACGCTTTTATCCTATGGGATAATAAAGGGAGATATCACCAATGCTCTCATTGGTAAAACTGCAAAATTGAAAAACGCCAAAATGTTGAGTATCTCCACCACTGTTGGCAAACAATTTGCAACGGGTATTCAAGCCGTAACATTCGAACCGCAGGCACAGCTTGCCTATCAACATTTGATGTTTGATACCATTAAAGATGCTGATAATCTGACCATTGAGATGCAAAATCCTTCTCAATGGATAATCCCGTGTTGGTGGACGTTTGACAAAAACCATTGCCACTGAAAACAGCCGTCCTATGTCTTTCTATGGAAAAGTAAACTTAATCAAAACCTTTGGTGATGATCAGACATTCCATATTGATAAGTATTATAAATGTGACCCCTCGGGAAGTTCCGTTGAAGGTGGGCTTGGTATTAGTGCATAATTGTCCGCTAACCTCTCCCTTCATGGTGATGTCAGCTATCAACAAAAGCTTCAAAAAACTGGTATAAGTGGTGCAAGCTTTTCAGGAGGAATACTCTATCAGTTTTAAATCAAAACTGTAAAAATAGCCTATTCAATTTAACAAAAAGGCAGCATATTGCTGCCTTTTTGGTTTATTATAAGCTGTTTTTAAGCGCTTTTTTAAATAGAGAACAGCGAAATATTTGAAGACATTCATTGACCATTGGATGTTTTTTACAAAAAATTCTTTTTATAAAGAATAAAATTGTAAAAAAGAGAACAACCAAAAACAAAATGATATTGTAAAATAATGAGAAGCTTTTCTAGAAAATACAACATTACTATCTTTTGTTATTTCTCACGAATTTAATGCTTAAAATGGTAAAATAACACTTTTGAACATAAAATGATAAGTAAAAAATAATGCAATAATATCAAACAAAGGGATGTATGTTATAAGTCACTCATATATTTCAAAATGGAAGTTCTAATAGGATTTAAAATATTACAGCTCAAACACTGCCCAGAAAATTCATACTGAAAAAATCCTATTATCCCCTTCCCTCTTAACAATGCCGCCAAACATCTCCAGAAACTTCAAAACAAATAAAATTACATTTTCTCTTCTGTAAAATTGATCATGCTCTTTGCTCTCTATGGACAATAGGCTCTATACTTGCTTCAAAAAACTCCTTTGTATAATCGTGTTGCGCATGTAAATTACGCAATTCATCATTGCTAAGCTCTTCAAGAATAATCCCTTTATGCATAATTCCAACACGTTCACAAATATGTGCAACAACAGCAAGATCATGGGATACCATTAAATAAGTAAGCTTTTTTCTCACGCGCAGTGATTTCAACAAGTTTAAAATTTCAGCCTGTACCGACACATCCAATGCAGATGTTGGCTCATCAAGCAACAACACCTCTGGCTCAATAATTAAAGCACGTGCAAGAGCAATACGCTGACGCTGCCCTCCAGACAACTCATGAGGATAACGATAAAGAAATGAAGAATCTAAACCAACGGAATCTAAAGCATCCTCCACCCGCTCTCTTTGATTATCCATTCCATGGATTTTGAGCGATTCAGAAAGAACCGTATGGACCATTTTTCTTGGATGCAGCGAAGCATAAGGATCTTGAAAAACCATTTGAATACAGCGTAAAAAATCCTTACTTCTTTTCTTTTCAACTTCTTGTCCAGCAAAAAGGAATTTTCCACTATAATCTGGAATAAGCCCCACCAATGTATTCAAAATAGTTGACTTTCCACATCCGGATTCACCAATCAAACCATAAGCTTCACCACGTTTAATATGAAAATTAACATTTTTAACAACTGTTACTGCCTTATGCCTGTGCCCAAAAGTTACAGATAAATTAGAAACATCAATAATATTCTCACAATTTGTCATGAGGAACCTCCTCAACGCCATTAACAATCGTAGGATTATACAACCAATCAGGATCACGCTCAGGAACAGCCAAAATATCAACTGGATTATCAAGCCGTGGCAAACTCGCGAGCAACGCCTTTGTATAAGGATGACAAGCGTGAGACAAATTAGAAGCAGGCAACTCTTCTAAGACACGGCCCGCATACATCACCAAAATACGATCACAAAAATCAGCAATCATATTTAAATCATGACTAATGAAAATAAGTCCGGTTCCAGATTTTGTCACAAGTTCATCTAATACAGATAAAACTTGTCGTCTGACCGTAATATCAAGTGCAGATGTTGGCTCATCAGCAATAATTAAATCAGGTTTTGGAATGAGCATCATTGCAATCATCACGCGCTGCCCCATCCCCCCAGATATTTCATGAGGAAAGAGACGCATCACATGTTCAGGATCACGAATATGAACAGATTCTAACATAGATATGGTGCGCTCCCTCGCTTCAGCTTTTGAAACACGGTAATGAATACGGTAAGCCTCCATAATCTGTTCCCCGATCCGTATTAATGGATTAAGTGAATATTTGGGATCCTGTAAAATCATTGAAATACGTTTCCCACGGATTTTTCGCATCTGAGGTTCACTTGTGGCCAATAAATCAACATCCTCAAAGCGCATTTTTTTAGCTTTAACAATGGCTGCTTTTGGACTCAACCTTAGTATTGCGCGCCCAGTCATCGATTTTCCAGATCCGGATTCACCAACAATTCCAATTTTTTCTTTTCCAACAGAAAAACTAACGCCACGCACAACTTCTGAAATGCCGCGCGTTGTAGGAAAAGAAATACGTAAATCTTCTACTTCTAATAATTTATTACCCATTGCGTGGATCCAATACATCACGAAGACCATCACCTAAAAGGTTGAAAGCAAGACTTGCAAATAATATTGCACAGCCTGGTATTGCCGCCAACCACCAATTTGTCATCATAAATTCCCGCCCTGAAGAAAGCATCGCACCCCATTCAGGACTTGGAAGTTGAGCTCCCAACCCTAAAAAACCAAGACCAGCAGCCGTTAAAATAATTCCAGACATATCCAAAGTTAATCGTACAATCACTGAAGGAATACACATGGGCGCAACATGAAACAAAATAATTCGCCAAGCAGAGGCCCCTTGCAAGCGAACTACAGAAACATAATCAGAAGAACGTATTGTCAAAGTCTCAGCACGTGCTAAACGTGCAATTGGTGGCCATGCTGCAATTGAAATTGCAATAGAAGCATTTTCAATCCCTGGTCCCAATGCGGCTGAAAATGCAAGAGCTAAAATCAAACCTGGAAAAGCAAGAAAAATATCGACAATGCGCATGAGCACAGTATCAACCCATCCGCCCATATAACCAGATACAGTTCCAACAATAAGCCCTATTGGACCTACAATAACTGTTGTAAGAAAAACAACATAAAGAGTAATACGGGAACCAAAAACAAGGCGACTAAAAATATCACGTCCCAATTCATCTGTTCCAAAATAATGCGCCATAGAGGGTGGCTGCAACCGATGCCCTAGATCATTGCTAAGAAAATCATGCGTAGCAATCCAAGGAGCAAAAAATGCACATATGATAATAATACAAATAATAAGCAGACCGAATACAGCCGAAAAGTTATGAAAAAACTTAGCCAGTGCGTGATAAATTCTTTGTATGTTCGCTTGAATTATGGAGTTTGGAACAGGATCGTTTAACCAACTACCTAAAGAAGATGATGATTGCGATTTATGATGATTACTTACTGTCATATTCAACGTGTCCTTGGATCAAAAATGCGATAAAGCAAATCAGAAAATAAATTAATGGCGACAAAGATAAATCCTACAAGTAAAGTACATCCTACAACTGCATTCATATCTCCGGCTAAAAGAGCATTTGTCAAGTAATGTCCAAAACCAGGCCAAGCAAAAACTGTCTCCGTTAAAACAGCCCCTTCTAATAAAAAAGCATAAGAAAGTGCAACAACAGTAATAATTTGAACAGCAGCATTTCGAAAGGCATGCCCCCAAACGGTTCGCGCCCACGATAATCCCTTTACACGTGCAGTAATGATATATTCCTGATTAAGCTGCTCAATCATAAACCCACGAGTCATACGGCTAATATAAGCCATAGCACCGAAAGCCAAGATCAAAGCAGGCATAATAACGTGACTAAAAACATTACCAAAAGCCTCCCATTGTCCTTGGCTTGCAGTATCCCAAAGGAAAAATCCTGTTTTTGGTTCAAAAGAATATTCATAAAGAAAATCAAGTCGTCCTGGGCCACCAACCCAGCCAAGCTTGGCGTAAAATATTAACAACGCCATTAATCCGAGCCAAAATGTTGGAGTAGAATAACTTACAAGTGTAAAAACACGGACAACATAATCAATAAATGAATCGCGATACATTGCTGCAAAAACACCAAATGGAATTCCAAGACTTGTGCCAATAACAATAGCAACGGTTGCAAGCTCTAATGTTGCAGGAAACACACGCATAATATCCGCTAGAACAGGTCGCCCAGAAGTTAAAGCATCTCCAAAATCAAACAAAAATACATTATGAAGATACTTCCAATATTGGACAATCAACGGCTTATCAAGACCCAGCTTATAATACATTGCATCATAAGCTTCCTGACTGATATTATCACCAAGAATAGACAGAACCGGATCTAGAGGAAGAAGATGACCAAGAAAAAAAGTGATCGTCACCAACCCAAGCAATGTGATAAAAACTGAAATAAGAAGTTTCAATCCTTTGCATAAAAAATCCCATAAAAATAATTTTTTCTGCTTTTCTGATACAGCTCTTTCAGTCTCTGAAAGTGGCAAAACCATTATAAAAATCCCCTCTGTAGCGACAAAACATAAAGCAAATACCTTTTTATATAACAAAACAATCTCTTATTAAGCATGTTCTACAATCCTTTTCTATAACATGCTTCTTTTTATTTTTCTGCTTCATTGTAATAAAGTCTATAACTGTTCCAAATCCATTTTTTGACATCAGGTCCCATACCAACGGTATAATATGTCTGAAATAAATAAACCATAGGACCATGCTCTAGCACATAATGCTGTAAAGTACGATATCGCACAATGCGCTTATTGGGATCTTGCTCAAACAAAGCATCCATCACCATGTTATTAATATTTTCATCATAATACCCAGCGCGCCAAGCTAAATACATATTGTGCTTTTTTGTAAATGTTGGATCAGGGTTAAACACGTGATTTAATGAAGCAGGATGTCCATCAGGATCGGCACTCCCCCACCCCATAATAGCAGTATCATAATTTCCACCACGTACACGGCTCAACAATTGATTTTGTGCCATTTTTTCAATTGTAAGCTCAACACCAATTTTGCGTGCATTGGCTTGAATAGACTGTGCAACAGACGACATATAACTAAGGCTTCCAACTAAAAGATTAGCTTTAAACCCATTAGGATAACCAGCTTCAGTAATCAGTTGTTTTGCTTTTTTCAAATCCAACTGAAAAGGCAAACCTTCTTTTTCATCTAAAGCACCTGGAACACCTAAAGACATATAAATTGCCCGTGGAATAGCAATCCCTTTCAAAACAGTTTTTCCAAGACCTTCATAATCAACCAAATAACGAAGTGCCAATCTGACCTTTTCATTCGCAAAAATTGCATTCTTATTATTTAACGATAGGTAAATAATCTGCGGACGCAAAACACGACTAATTTTGACTGGGCCTCCTTTTTTTTCAAGATCTAAAATATCCTCTGAAGAAAGATCACGCACTATATCCACATCGCCTTTTTCCAAAAGAAGTCTTTGACTTGATGAATCCGCTACATGCTGCACAACAATCTGCTTAATTTTAGGCACATCGCCCCAATAATGTTGTGTCGCCTCTAACACAACTTTATCTCCTGGAGACCAGCTCACCAATTTATAAGGTCCAACACAAGCTGTATGTGTTGCTAAATATTTATTCCCCATATCACCGTTAATACTCTGTGCTTCAATTGTTTTCCGATCAAGCAAAGCAGAAGCATAAGATTGTCCAATAACAGTCAATATGAGCTGAATAGGATAGGGTTTATCTAATTTTAATTGTAAAGTCTTATCATCAAGAGCCTGAATATTTGTTTCAATATTGTTTTTGGTAAACCCATAATCCATTAAAGATTGAGCATAGCTTAATCCTAATTTAATAATCCGTCGCATCGACCATACCAGATCTTGCGCTGTAGCCATCCTTCCATCATTAAACTTTAAATCATCACGAAGATGAAAGACTATTCTTTTGCCATTATCTAAAACGTCCCAAGATTTTGCCATAGCAGGGCGAATTTTTGTAGGATCATGCTCATCATATTTCACTAACGCGCTGCAAATATTCGTCAATAACTCACTCGTCACAACCTCAACAGTTTGCGCTGGATCAAAACTACTAATTGAATCAATATTCCATGCCATTACCAATATATCTTTAGATGAGGCACTGAATGCCGATGTTACAGCCCCATTAAAAAAAACGATTGAGCTTAATAAAATAGAAAATTTTTTCAATATTCTTTGTTTTCCCATTTTATCTCTTCCTTTTGTATTCTTCTACCTTTTCACACAAAGTGATTGTGATTTTGCTTAAATAGCATAGCATTAGACATCAATTTCATTTAATCAAACTAAGCACCTATAAAATAATTTTCTTATACATCAGTCTATATTCGGGATGCAGAGAATCTATAACCATAAACAAAGATCCTCCCCAATATAACTTTCTATATTCATCGCTCCCTATAAACGATCTTAATTATATATTGCTACTACACAAACATCCCTCACAGTTTCGTCCTTAAAAAACTGAAGAGCTTTATATGGGAGAATACTTTCATCATGCAATTATGATTAAGCTCTTTTTAGCTTTGATAACACTAAAAAGACACACTTATTTTTCAATTTTACTATAAAAAATACGCGGCGCACTATTCCAAACCCACTTTTTGATATCAGGCGTCATCGCGACAACGCTATATTGTTGAAAGATAAACGCATAAGGTCCTTTTTGCATCAATTCACGTTGTAAATCAGCATAGAGTTGTGCCCGTTTTTGCGGATCTTTTTGAAATAACGCCTCTTCAACTTTTTGATTCATATTGGCATCAAAATACCCATGCTGCCAACTAGGATAGGCTGTATTTCTAGCCTCAAAACGATTATCTGGATTGAAAATAAGACGTGAAGCCATTGTATGAGGATCCACAGAATCATTATTCCATCCGATAAAAGCCGTATCAAAAGCCCGTGCATTAACTTTTGAAAACAACTGTGTACCTGCTACACGTTCAATTTTAAGACGCACGCCCGCCTGTGCAGCACTATCCTGGAGTGACTGAGCAAGTAACAAAGTATAAGGAGTGTTTGACACGAGAAAATTTGCCTCAAATCCGTTCGGATAACCAGCCTCTGCTAAAAGCTGTTTTGCTTTTTGAATATCAAGTTTAAAGGGTTGCCCCTCTTTTTCATCCAAAGCCCCAACATTGCCAAGAGGAATAAAACTTGCCCGTGGGATACCAATCCCTTTGAGAAGCTTCTTGCCAAGACCTTCATAATCTATGAGATAACGCATCGCCAAACGCACTTTTTCCTTAGCAAAAATAGGATTCGTCGTATTGAATCCCCAGTACATCATAGTTGGCACTAACACTCTTTCAACTTTAACATCTGTTGTTTTTTGCAGATCTGCAAGATCTTCAGGTGTCAAATTACGAGCAACATCAATATCATGTTTTTGCAACAACAAACGTTGTGTTCCAGGCTCTGCAACATGGCGAATTAAAATCTGCTTCAGTTTAGGCGCTTGTCCCCAATAGTGAGAGCTTGCACGCAACAAAAGAGCTTCTCCAGGACGCCAACTTTTTAACTGATAAGGACCAACACAAGCAGCATGGCTTTTCAAATACTGATTTCCAAAATCGCCATCTTTTTCGTGTTTCATAATCGTCTTACGATCAAGCAAAGCTGTTGCACGACTCGCAACAATATTATTAAGAATGAGCTCTGCTGGATAAGGTTTATCAAATTTCATCACAACCGTTTTCTCATCGGGAGCTTGCAAAGCATCATCAACATTTTGCTCTGTAATTCCATATTCATTAAAAATTGCCGCATTACCCATCTTCAATTTGACAATCCGCTTCATACCCCAAACAAGATCATTGGCATTGGCTGATCGACCATCATTAAACTTCAAACCATCACGTAAATGAAAAGTAATCACCGTACTGTGATCATCACCTGAAACATCCCAATGTGTTGCTAAAGCGGGAACCATTTTAGCAGGATCATCTGTCGCAGTACTGACCAAATTATCACAAATATTGTAAATAATTTCACTTCCATAAACATCATTAAGTTGTGCGGGATCAAACGTACTGATTGCATCAAGATTCCAAGCCATCACAAGGGTATTAGCCGGTGTTTTTGCTGAAACTTGTTGTGCAACCATTGCCAATGCCATAAGAGCAGAAACAAGAGAGCTGCTACTTTTCAATATTGTTTTCTTCAAGTTCATAAACTTTTCCCTTTATTTATTTTTATCAATTAATGACGCTGAAATAATATAGCAAATTTATAATTATAACATTGAATAAATACGTTCTAATCGCCTATATTTTTAATCACCTACACAGAGTCATCTACTTGATAAATTCATTGACTTACGTCTCAATAAACCATAACGAACATGCAATATATGTTTTGCTAACCAGTATTACATTCTTTTCATAACCTCTTTGCATATGATAATGCACTATATCAGTTCTCTATTAATCATCAATAAGCCTTGTCGCCCCAAAAATAGTGAGCTTTAAAAAAATCATTACGCAAAAATTTATGAATTCATTATTCTATTCCTTTAGGCGACATTTAAAATAAAATATGCAAACTTTAAAAATAGTCATCCCCCTCAAACACTGTTTCAAGATACGGCGCATCTTTACTACATGACCAAAACGACACTGAAACAGCAGAAAGACATAAGAAAATATCTTTTCTAAAACGCTACCCCCCACAAAAATCTGCTTAATCTTTTGAAAACTAAGTGTCAAAAGTTTTACGTTTTTACCAACAAAACCAAACGCGTTAACAAAAATAAAGGAAAAATGAGAAGAAGCATTCCTTCCACGCTTTATCTTTTGAGAAATAAAGCTTACAATAAAAGAATATACACTAAAATGCATTCTCTCATTGATAAAAATAAAATTCATTAGACGTTTCCCCCCTAAAGACATAACGAATATAAACCCTTCTAAACTTTGGCGTGCATCATTGCTTTACCACTATAAAAATAGAATAGAAAACAACATATCGCAACAGAACTCTCGTTTCCAGCGGAAACATACAGAGATTCAACGAAGCAATGTAGTGGATACAAGCCTGCATGAGCTTAATCATCTTCCAAAAAATTGGAGCGCACACGCGGCAAGATCACTCTACTAATAGAGGAAAGCTATCAGATAATAAAACCCAACACAAGCAGCTTGAGTCATTTAACTTCAATTTTTCATCGCTGCATTTCATTTTATATTGCCTAGGTAAGCATTGGGCAATCAACCTACATATAAATAAATCAACAGTCATACAAGCAAAGAAAAACAATGCAACAACAGCACCCCATCTAACAACCACTTTGCATTCGTCAACAAACATGAATAAAATATTCATTAATTATAACAGTCATGTTATTAACGGAAATAAAAAAACTCTTCTGAACCATTACAAATACCAAAGACTGTTTCATAACACTGAGAGCTAGTAAATGTGTGATGGTGCCGATCTTCTCCTTCATAAGCGTAAAGATGGAGTGCACGATGGATTTACTGTCATAGTATTCATGAGCTGCGTCACAAAATGGGCCTTGGTGTAACTAGATGTTTCTTTAAAACATACAAGACATCACCATGATCTAACTTCAGATACATAACAGTTAAGATATCACTCCTTTTTGCGTCTGTTTTTTCATCCTCAAAATTATACCTTTATCGTTTTTAGTGCCAACAACAATAGAAAATCATTACTATTGTATAGTTTGTATATTTCAATTATCTTATACAGCGGAATTGTATAACTTATATATTTGTTAAATAATTCAATTATTATCCTATTAATCATTACTCTTACAAAAGAAAGTTTGCCAATTTATCGACAAAAACATCCTTCAAGATGATCATTAACAATTCCTACGGACTGCATAAAAGCATAACAAATTGTGGGGCCAACGAATGTCCAACCACGTTTCTTCAAGTCTTGAGAAAGACGAAGAGAAGCAGGTGTCATAGGGTTAGCTAACAGTGTTTGAAAATCTATTTTTTCATAACGCTCCAATTGTGGTGGTTGAAAAGACCAAAAATAGTGGGACAAACTCCCCCACTCTGTTATAATTTCTTGTGCTCTCAATGCATTATTAAGCACTGATTGAATTTTTCCTTGATGGCGAACAATGTCTTTATTCTGCATTAACATTTGCACCTTCAGCTCATCATAATGAGCAATCTTTTCAAAGTCAAAGTGATCAAATGCAACGCGAAAAAAAGAGCGTTTTTTTAAAATTGTAAACCAAGAAAGCCCCGCTTGGAAACCTTCAAGACAAATTTTCTCAAACAAACGAATATCCTCAAAAATAGGCTTTCCCCATTCGGTATCATGATAAGCACAATAAAGTGGATCCGTTCCAGCCCATGCGCAACGAACTTTTTCATCCACTCCCTTAAGAAGACCTTCCGCAAGCATGGCATTAACCGTATTAAAAGAGAGTTCCTTGATCATCGCTTGGCGACTTTATCTGCTTGTGTTTTGACCGTTTAGAAAAAACAGGTTCTTGTGTTGCAACACTGATATCTCCATCAAAAAAGCGTAAATTTATTTGCCCTGTTTCAGGAAACTGAACCAATCGTTTAATGGGCTTATGATCTTTCCCCAAAGCCAAAACAAAACCGCGCTCCAAAATATTCTGATATGAAGTGCTTCTTAAAAGCCTAGATACTACCTCTAACCCAGCACGTTGTTTTTCCACACTACGCACAAAAGCACGCTGAAGACGTGCCGTATATTCCTTTGTATTGCGTTGTGCTTTTTCAATATTTAACAAACGCGGTGAAAAACGCACACCAAGTGCATGAAAAGAAAAACGTTTTTTATCGTAGCTTACACAAAGAGCACGCTGCAATCGACTTGAAGTTTCATCTAAACCACGCCGTGGTAAAGCAAAAAGTTGATCGGCAGTCGGAAGAGCTCGTAGAGTAGCACGCAATTTTTGTCGATAAAAATCCAAATAACGCGCGAGTCCCTTGCGCAAACGTGCATCAAGCGATGCCACCAGCACCTCGAGATCAAGCTTAACAGGAACAGCCCGTTCTGCTGCGGCGGTAGGAGTTGGAGCGCGCCAATCAGCCACATAATCAATCAAGGTCCAGTCCGTTTCATGCCCAACAGCAGAAATAACAGGAAGAGAAGATTCATAAACAGCACGAACAACAGCTTCGTCATTAAACCCCCACAAATCTTCTAAACTTCCTCCTCCCCGTGCAACAATAATAAGATCAGGTTTTGGAATAAGTCCACCTGGACCAAGAGCATTAAAACCTTCAACAGCAACAGCCACTTCCCTCCCACTTGTTTCCCCCTGAACACGTACAGGCCAAACCAAAATATGCAACGGAAAACGATCGGATATACGATGAATAATATCACGAATAACAGCACCTGTTGGTGATGTTACAACGCCTAAAATTCGAGGCATATAAGGCAAAGTTTTTTTCTTTTCTTCATCAAACAAGCCTTCTTCTAAAAACTTTTTCTTACGATTTTCAAGAAGTGTCATCAAAGCACCAACCCCCGTTGGTTCAAGAGCCTCAATGACAATTTGATATTTCGATGACCCTGGATAAGTTGTAAGTTTACCAACAGCAACTACTTCCATCCCTTCTTCAGGAGGGAATTTGAGCTTTTCCATAACTCCACGCCAAATAACAGCCTCCAACCGTGCCTTATCATCTTTTAAAGCAAAATAAGCATGTCCCGAAGCATGAGTACCACGGTACCCTGATATCTCCCCACGCACCCGTACATAACCAAACTTTTCTTCAACAACACGCTTTAGAGCCCCTGCTATTTCGGAAACAGTGAATTCTGCCACATTTGTTACACCTGTTTTTTCACTAAACAAACTTACCATTTTTCAATTCTTTACGCCCGTTTCTGTGAATCTTTTTGAAACAACACATCTTTAAACTTTTGATTTATAGCTTCATCAAAATACCCATAACACCGGCTAGAACAGCTTATATTTTTAATTTCAAATCGATTATCAGGGTTGTAAAAAAACTTGAAGCCGTTGTATGGGGATGTCTAGAGTCATTATTTCATCCGAAAATTGTATCAATAGAAGCTAAAATATTCAATCCTAACATCCAAACAAACACATCTTCTATAAGAATTCCTGAAATAAAATTCTCTACACAACATAGTAATCCATTCCCGATAGAATTCAATGTATTGCAAAGTATTAAAGAGCTTTGCAATACATCAAATATATCATGACCCTGTTTTTTATATTTTATAAACTTGATACCTTCTTATTTTTCAATTGCACTATAAAAAATACGTGGTGCACTATTCCA
>NZ_JBHIRN010000013.1:0-37186 GCF_042197205.1 Bartonella sp. AA2SXKL | reverse complement strand
AAACTTGCACGTGGAATACCAACATCTTTGAGAAGAGTCTTACCGAGTCCTTCATAGTCAATAAGATAGCGCATCGCCAAACGCACTTTTTCATTGGCAAAAATAGGGTTTGTCGCATTAAATCCCCATATGATCATGGAGGGCGCCAACACTTTTTCAACTTTAATATCCGTTGTTGCTTGGAGATCTGCCAAATCTTCTGGCATCAGATTACGTGCAACATCGATATCATGTTTTTCCAATAATAAACGTTGCGTTCCAGGCTCCGCAACATGGCGAATTAAAATCTTCTTCAATTTAGGCTCCTCCCCCCAATAATTGGAGCTTGCACGCAACAAAATTCCTTCTCTAGGGCGCCAACTCTCTAGCTGATAAGGACCAACACAAGCAGAATGACTGGCCAAATACCGGTTTCCCATATCACCATCTTGTTCGTGTTTCATGAGTGTCTCACGATCCAGCAAGGCAGCAGTGCGATTAGTGGAAATATTGCTAAGAATGAGCTCTGCTGGATAAGGTTTATCAAATTTCATCACCACTGTTTTGTCGTCCGGTGCTTGAAAAGCCTCATCAACGTTTTGTTCTGTAATCCCATATTCATTAAATGTTGCCGCATTAGCCAATTTCAATTTGACAACCCGCTTCATACCCCAAACAAGATCATTGGCATTCGCAGGACGACCATCATAAAACTTTAAACCATCACGCAAGTGAAAAGTAATCACCGTACTCTGATCATCACTTGAAACATCCCAACTCTTCGCTAACGAGGGAACCATTTTAGCCGCATCATCTGTAGCAGAAACGACTAAATTATCACAAATATTGTTAACCACTTCAATTCCATAACGGTCATTGAGTTGTGCAGGGTCAAATGTATTTATTGGATCGAGATTCCAAGCCATCACAAGCGTATCGGCGGGTGTTTTTGCTGAAACTTGTTGCACAAACATCCCCATTGCAAGAACAGCAGAAACAAAAGAACTGCCCTTTTTCAATATTTTTCTTTTCACGTTCATAGAATTTTCCTTTTAACGTTTATTGTATAAATTCTCCATGCAGCAAAACGTGCTTAATTTAAGTTTAGACGAACGATAGGCTCCTAAAGACCAAACTTTAAAATCTTCAAGAACAAGCACCTCTTGCCAATGACTCCTCTTGTCTACACTTATAAGCCAAACTAAAACATACAAAGGAAAACACTCTGATATACAATGAACGCTCACCAACAACAGAGCTTAACCACGATACCATAACGCCTACTATTGAAGACTATAAAACCTGTATTTTTTCTATCTTGTTAAGCAAGCTTGTCTCGTATTTCTTCCGGCGTTTTCTATACCATCAAAGCACTACCCCTTTTAGCTCAAGTACCTTAATAACAACGAGCCTTCATAACAATTTGACGATTTGATAAAACAGAAAAATTCGTTAGTTTGCCAAATGCAACGACTTTTATTCCTTCTTCAAAAGAAAATTTAATTTTTTCATCACTCCCCGTAAAATAACACCCTCCAAATGACATCTCATCATCTTTCAAAGCAAAAGAAAATATAAACACCATAAAAAACTGATATCCCTTGTGTACCCCCATAACAAAACTTTCCTTCAACATCGCAAAACCTTTGCACCTTTAGCACCACTAAATTCCGCGATATTTGTTACACTTCGTTTCTTTATGTTATACTCAGTTTTTTAACAAATAAATTGACCACTTTCTAATTCAGAAAAATTGAAATATCGATCTTAACATCCACTTAAATACACCTCTAATGAGAATGAAAAATATCTTTAAACGAATGTCTTGAAAAGACATTCAACAATATATCACACATTACCTATGATCTTCGGCGCATTGCAAAGCTTAAAATTTATACAATACGCCGAATATATCATGACGATGCCCTTTATCTATTGAACAGCATTGAAGACACTCTTATTTTTCAATTTTACTATAAAAAATATGTGGCGCACTATTCCAAACCCACTTTTTGATATCAGGCGTCATCGCGATAACAGTATATTTCTGAAAGATAAACGCATAAGGTCCTTTTTGCATCAATTCACGTTGTAAATCAGCATAGAGTTGTGCCCGTTTTTGCGGATCTTTTTGAAACAATGCATCCTGAACCTTTTGATTCATCGTTTCATCCAAATACCCATATTGCCAACTAGGATAGGCGGTATTTTTTGCCTCAAGCCGATTATCTGGATTATAAACAAGACGTGAAGCCATAGTATGAGGATCCGCAGAATCATTATTCCATCCGACAAAAATCGTATCAAAAGCCCGTGCATAAAGTTTAGAAAACAACTGTGTACCGGCCATCCGTTCAATTTTAAGACGCACCCCCGCCTTTGCGGCACTATCTTGGAGTGACTGAGCAAGCAACACCCTATAAGGAGCATTTGATACGAGAAAATTTGCCTCAAATCCATTCGGATAACCAGCTTCTGCTAAAAGCTGCTTGGCTTTTGCAATATCAAGTTTAAAGGGTTGCCCTTCTTTTTCATCTAAAGCCCCAAAGTTGCCAAGAGGAATAAAACTGGCCCGTGGAACACCAACACCTTTGAGAAGCTTCTTGCCAAGACCTTCATAATCTATAAGATAACGCATCGCCAAACGCACTTTTTCCTTAGCAAAAATAGGATTTGTCATGTTAAATCCCCAGTACATCATAGATGGTTCTAACACTTCTTCGATTTTAACATCTGTTGTTTTTTGCAGATCTGCAAGATCTTCAGGGGTCAAATCACGAGCAACATCAATATCGTGCTTTTGCAACAACAAACGTTGTGTTCCGGGCTCTGCAACATGGCGAATTAAAATCTGCTTCAGTTTAGGCGCTTGTCCCCAATAGTGAGAGCTTGCACGCAACAAAAGAGCTTCTCCAGAGCGCCAACTTTTTAACTGATAAGGACCAACACAAGCAGCATGACTTTTCAAATACTGATTTCCAAAATCGCCATCTTTTTCATGCTTCATAATTGTCTGACGATCAAGCAAAGCTGTTGCCGGACTTGCAACAATATTATTAAGAATGAGCTCTGCTGGATAAGGCTTATCAAATTTCATCACCACTGTTTTCTTATCTGGGGCTTGCAAAGCATCATCAACATTTTGCTCTGCAATTCCATATTCATTAAAAATTGCCGCATTACCCATCTTCAATTTGACAATCCGCTTCATACTCCAAAGAAGATCATTGGCATTGGCTGATCGACCATCATTAAACTTCAAACCATCACGTAAATGAAAAGTAATCACTGTACTGTGATCATCACCTGAAACATCCCAATGTGTTGCTAAAGCGGGAACCATTTTAGCAGGATCATTTGTCGCAGTACTGACCAAATTATCACAAACATTGCGAACAATTTCACTTCCATAAACATCATTAAGTTGTGCGGGATCAAATGTACTAATTGCATCAAGATTCCAAGCCATCACAAGGGTATCAGCGGGTGTTTTTGCTGAAACTTGCTGTGCAACCATCGCCAAAGCTATAAAAGCAGAAACAAGAGAGCTGCTATTTTGTAATATTTTTTTCTTCAAGTTCATAGACTTTTCCTTTTAAAGTTTACTATATAAATTTCCCACACAACAAGCACATGCTTAATAATAAGGTTAGATGATCCATAAGCGCCTCAAACAAAGTATTATTAAAACCTTCAAACAACACCACTTACCAACCACGGACTTCTACCCATGGCTATAAGCCAAGACAAACCAAAACATGCAACAACAAACACTCTGACATACAATGAATGCTCCCCCATAACAGAGCCTATTCATGATGTCATAACGCCTACGATTGAAGACTATAAAACCACTATTTTCTCTCTTTTGTCGGGTAAGCTTGTCTCTTCTTTCCTCTCGCCTTTTTATGCCATCAAAAGACTCTTCTTTGTTAGCTTAAGCGCCTTAATAACAAAGAGCTCTACTAACAATTTGACATTTTAACAAAACAGGAAAATTCACCCATCAACCGACATGACCTCCTCCCCCTACAAGAGGAATTTTGAATTTTTCCATAATCCTCTGCCAAATAACAGCTTTTAAATTATATTTTATTTCTAAATAAAAGGAGCATAGGCTCCCCCTGATATTCCTTTACGCACCCACACATAACAAAACTTTTTTCCACATCGTATTTTTAATATCTTTGCTCCTTTAACAACACTCAATTCATTGCTTACATTTTTTCAGAAAAAAAGATCTTTTCAATGCACTAAGGTTGAAATATCTAAATATAATACCTATATAAGCATACCCTTATTAGAATAGATAGTCTTTTTTTAAGTAAACTGTCTTGAAATATTATTTCTATACACGACAATAATAAGTTCGTTACAAAATCTTCAATATACTAGAACTCTCACTCTGATAAGAAATGCTGAAACGTTATAAAATTTCTCTACAAATTCTCGAGACGAAAGGATATCCCTTCATTTAATAAAAGAAGCGCCATGAAAATATCGCAAAAAATGCAATAAAACATGTGTATATTTCAAAAACCAGCACCGTTAACCAGACTAAGGTGATAAACTCAAAAAGTAAGAAAAAATAAAAAAATGTTTTTCCTTTATGATAATAACATCGCTGTACCATGATAATACAATAAAAAACACGATCTTTGAAAGTATATTAAAATGAAGCGAAAAAAAAAATTATTAGATTCTTTTCATGCGTTTCTTGGAGGAAAATCACGCCGCGTTAGTCTAAAATTGCTTATTCTTTCATTCTTCATTGGCATCGTAATGAATTTTTTGGGATGGACACCTCGAAACCTCATACAAAAAATAGTCGATTTTTTTCAATCACTATGGGAAGCAGGATTTATAACGCTTACAAATTTCTTCCATATAACTATGACAGGAGCTATTGTTGTTGTGCCTATTTTTCTTATCTTACGAATTTTTCATAAAAAATAAAAGCCTTAACATTTTCCTTGCGTTAATCTTTTCGAAAAATCAAACGACATAAAAATCCTGTAGTAATAGCAATAATCACTGCAACAATACCGTATAAAAAACGATACTTGTGCGCTGCATAAAAAATTGTATAGGTGATATGTGCTTTAACAATTTCAAGAGTCGTTGTTGCACTATCAATAAACTGTCCATCACGAAAAAGATAAGCACGAACTTTATAATGTCCAACTGGGATATTTGCTGGCAAACGAAAATGCGCTGTGAAAAGTGTGTCAGAACCAAAACGAACCCCACCCACTTCCTCATAATAAAGGCTTTTAGCTTTTTGCAATTTTATAAGTTCATCGCGAAAGATTTGTATTTTTTTCTGATCTTGTTCATCCGTCTGCAATGGCAAATAGAGTAATCCTAACCCTAAGCGTTTATAATCTTCAATGCTCGTAATATCGTCAATTTCACGTGTTGTGACCATAGAGTAAAAAAGAGGAACCTTTTTAAAAATAAGAGAATCTGTATTGACCCATACACCGGCATTGCGTTTTTTTTCTCGCATCACCATTGTCCGATCTTGTCCCTCCAAGCTTACAACAATATCATAACGGTTCTGTCGAGAATATAAAGGATCAATATTTTCTAAAACACCAGCAATATAAAGATCACGACCAGCAAAATTTGCATCCACAGTAATCGTATTCGTTGTTACAATAATTTGGACAGTTTCGTGGTCAACTTGATCAATGAATGTAGCTGGCGTCCCAACATGTGACCATGTAGAAAAAGAAATAAAACAAAAGCAACCTGTAATGATGTATAAAGAAAATAATCTACCCATTTTTATCTCATAAGAATATCCAGAGAGAAAAGATTATCAGGGCGTATAAATAATTGAAAAGCAAGACGCATACACACAATCAACACTAAAAATGCAAGTGCCATACGCAATTGTTCAGCCTTTAACTTCCGTCCAACCCGTGTTCCATATTGCGCACCAATACTTCCTCCAAGCATTAACAAAAAAGCCAAGACAATATCAACGGACTGATTAGTCATACTTTGCAAAACTGTCGTGAAAGAAGACACAAATGTAATCTGAAAAAGTGAAGTCCCAATCACCACACTGGTTGGAACACGCAGAAGATAAATCAATGCTGGTATCATAAAGAACCCCCCACCAATTCCCATAATAGAAGACAACAACCCCACAATGAGACCAATCCCTAAAACTGGAATAATGCTAACATATATCATAGATGTCCGAAAACGCATTTTTAAGGGTAAGCGATGAATCCAATTATGTCGACCAGCAAGACGAATATTGGCTTTTCCTTCCTTACGCTTGCGCATCATATCATACCAACTTTCAACGATCATCAAGCTTCCTACACTTCCAAGAAGAATCACATAAAGAAGCGAAATCATTAAGTCTAATTGACCTAACTTTTTCAAAACAGAGAAAACCTGAATCCCGATTAAAGAACCAATCCCTCCTCCAATCGCCAAAAGAATACCAAGTTTAATATCGAGCGTACGTCTTCTAAAATGTGTAATTGCTCCTGTTACAGATGAAGCAATCATCTGGTTAGCACCTGTTCCAACAGCAATAGCAGGAGGAATATTATAAAAAATCAATAACGGCGTGATGAGAAACCCACCACCGATTCCAAAAAGTCCTGAAAAAAAACCAGCAACGACTCCCATACCAATCAAGATCAGCATATTGAGTGACATTTCAGCAATTGGTAAATAAATACTCACTTACAGAACCTTCAAGATAATTTGAGTTTTTTTTTACAATTAGAGAATCCTTCTCCAATTATCCTCTTTTCCAATAATCTCTGTTGCGTGTTTAAAAAGATAATTTTAGTTGCTATAGCTTCCGCACAAACATGAATGCGCAATACATTTCACATCTATTAACATCAACATCATAAAAATTAAAAAAAACGAGCTCCTTTTAAAAAGCTATAAAAACATAACGTTATCGCTACCACAAATGCAACGGTTAAAAAACAAAGAACACCTTTTTTTACCAAATAAGATAAAAACGAGACATGTTCCCGAGACTGCGTCCTTAAAGAAGAAAAATCATTCTCAATACAATGATTAGATGCCTGAGCACCCATCATACCTTTTTCTTCTATCACAGCATGCTTCACTACTCCCTCAACCTTTTTAAAAGAAGATTTCAGAGCATCATTGGGCAAAGGGCTTCTATTTTCTTGCTGCAACGTATTTTCAACATTTGTTTGGAGTGAAATTATGCTGTTTTCTTTCGAAAAATTTCGCACCTTTTGAAGTAATAAGCGTTCTTGATTTCCCTCACATTCCATGTGAGCAAGTTTTTGTACAACAGAATCAGGTGATTTTGAACGAGACACCTGTCGTGTTACCGCTGCTTCTTCTAAGCTTTTTTTTTCACTCTGCAAACTTTGAACAATTGTTTTAATCTGCTCTAAAGACTGGAAAAGCTTTTTTTCTCTTTGACGACGTATATAATGTTCAGCCAAAATGGCCCGACTAATATCATCTAAGTAAGATTTAAAATGCTCTTCTACAGAACTCTGCTGCATTAAAGAACGAGGCGAATGCTTCATTTGCATTTGCGCATAAACGGTGCGTAATTTTTGAGCAATATCCGACATCGTTACTTCTACAGAAGTATCCCTTCTGTCTTTCTGTTCAACAAAAGAAAAGACTTTATCGTTCCTAACCTGTTTGGTCGCTTGGTCGATCGTATGACCCTTCGTATTCACAAACGCCTACCCCTCATTAACCTTTTTGAAAAGAATCGCAACAAATGATGAGAAAGTGTGCTCTATTTTAGTAAATAGAGCTTTAAGAACTCCCAAAAACTTTTTTGTTAGAAATATTTTCCCCAATCTTTATCTAAAATATTTGAAAGAAAGATCTTTAATTTTTCTGTCTTCAAGATTTGAAGAGCAAAATCATTCCCCCATTTTTATCTTTTTCACTTAATTTTTCATTGCATAAAGGACCTATTGCACCATCATAAACAAAGCATAAGAAACTAAAAAAGAATATTCTCACAAGACAGATTGATTTTTTTACTTTTTATTCAAGCAAATAAGGCAATTATGGCAATGCAAAAATATGAAGATTGAAAATGACGACGAGAAAGTACAAGTAAACATAAAAAAGCTTATACGAAAGAGAACACAAGTTATAAATTGAGACTTCATTCTAAACAATTTGGTTTCTTATGAGTATTGCTATAAACTTGTAACATACAAACAAAGAGGATCATTATGAAGATAATTGTCGCTGTCAAACGTGTTGTTGATTATAACATCAAGATACGCGTCAAACCGGATAGTACAGGCGTTGATCTGTCTCACGTAAAAATGTCTATGAATCCTTTTGATGAGATAGCCGTGGAGGAGGCCATTCGCCAAAAAGAATCCGGTAAAATTTCAGAAGTTCTTCTTGTTTCAATTGGCCCAGAAGCAGCTCAAGAAACTCTACGAACAGGACTTGCAATGGGAGCTGATCGCGCACTTCTTGTCACAACGGATCAAACACTTGAACCTTTAGCAATTGCTAAGATTCTCAAAACCATTGTTGATGAAGAAAAACCCGACATGGTCTTTTTAGGAAAACAAGCAATTGATGACGATAGCAACCAAACAGGACAAATGCTCGCTGCTCTTCTTGGGTGGGGACAAGCAACTTTTGCCTCACATCTTAACATAGAAAATGGGCATGCTACAGTTACTCGTGAAGTTGATAATGGAACACAAACCCTTTGTCTTCCCCTTCCCATGGTTATGACCGCCGATCTACGGCTCAATGAACCGCGTTACACCTCTCTCCCCAATATCATGAAAGCAAAAAAGAAAATCATTGAACAAAAATCTCTTACTGATCTTGGCGTCGATACGAAAGCACGCTTAACAATTTTAAGCGTTGAAGAGCCAAAAACCCGTCAATCCGGTATAAAAGTGGCAAATGTAGTAGAACTTGTCAGAGCCTTAAAACAGAAGAACTGCATTTAATATTCTCACCACTAGAGTAAAAGCAACACTCACATAAAAGGGCAAAAACTTATGGCAATTCTTTTATTGGCCGATCATAATACAGAAGAAACAGCAAAAGTACTCACCGCTGCACGCGTACTCAGTAACGATATCGATATTCTGGTTTGCGGAGAAAAAGTTCAAACGATAGCGGAAAATAGTGCTAAACTTAATGGTGTGCGGCAAGTTCTTATTGCAAAAGCAGACTATTTAGCCCATCAACTTGCCGAGCCTATGGCAGATACAATTCTCACGTTAGCAAATGATTATAATGTGATCATGGCAGCATCCAGCAGTACTGGGAAAAATGTGATGCCGCGCGTAGCAGCTCTTCTTGATCTTATGCAAATTTCAGATATTACCGCCATTCTTTCACCCAATACCTTCAAACGACCAATTTATGCAGGTAATGCATTTGAAACTGTACGCACCAATGATTATAAAAAGATTATAACAGTTCGCACCGCTTCTTTCACCCCAACGCCTTCCCAAAATAATTCTGCTCCCATTAAAACAATAACACCAGCTCCCAATCCAAATCTTTCTTCTTTCGTAAAAGCAGAGACAAACAAAAGTGATCGTCCTGAGCTCACCTCAGCACGTGTTATTATATCAGGCGGGCGTGGTCTTGGTTCTCAAGAGAAATTTATGGCCCTGCTTCTTCCTCTTGCAAACAAATTAAATGCTGCTTTAGGTGCCAGCCGCGCAGCAGTGGATGCAGGCTATGCTCCCAATGATTGGCAAATTGGACAAACAGGAAAAGTCGTTGCCCCTGAACTCTATATCGCCGTTGGCATTTCCGGTGCAATCCAGCATGTAGCCGGTATAATGGATGCACAAATTATTGTTGCCATTAATAAAGATGAAGAAGCTCCCATCATGCAAATTGCCGATTACACCCTTGTAGGTGATCTCCACCAAATTATTCCAGAATTGGAGAAAGCTTTATAAGCCATGAAAGCACCTCTGCATGACCAACGTGAAAGTATGGAGTTTGACATAGTCATTGTCGGAGCAGGACCTGCAGGGCTTTCTGCCGCAATTCGTTTTAAACAAATTAATCCTGAGCTTTCTGTCACAATTGTTGAAAAAGGAACCGAAGTTGGTGCACATATTCTCTCTGGCGCAGTTGTTGACCCCATTGGTATCGACACACTCTTACCAGAATGGCGAAATGATAACGACCATCCCTTCACAACCCCTGTTACACAAGACCAATTTTTTTTTCTAAAGCCTCAAAAGTCCACAGTATTTCCCAATATTTTGCACCCTAAAATCTTATCAAATAACGGATGTTATATCGTTTCGCTTGGGAGCGTCTGCCGCTGGCTAAGCAAAAAAGCTGAAGCGTTGGGTGTTGAAATCTATCCTGGTTTTTCAGCAACAGAACCCATCATCCAAAAAGATAACGGAGCTATCATTGGTGTTCTCACCGGTGATATGGGGCTTAACAAAGATGGAACCCCTGGAAAAAATTATATGCCTGGGATGGCTTTATTGGCAAAATATACTCTGATTGCGGAAGGAGCACGCGGCTCAATTGCAAAACAACTGATACAACATTTTAATCTTAGCAAAAATCGAGAACCACAAAAATTTGGTCTTGGTCTCAAGGAGCTCTGGGAAATTGCCCCCAACAAACACCAACGCGGTTTAGTACAACATTTCACTGGTTGGCCCTTAGACAATAATACCGGTGGCGGTGGCTTTATTTATCACCAAGAAAACAATATCATTTCTGTCGGTTTTGTTGTGCACTTAGATTACAAAAATCCTTATCTTTCTCCCTTTGAAGAATTTCAACGTTTTAAAACACATCCAAAACTCTATAAAATCTTTAAAGGCGCAAAACGTCTTTCCTATGGTGCACGTGTTATCAGCGAAGGAGGTTGGCAATCTGTACCAAAACTCACCTTTCCTGGTGGAGCGCTTATTGGCTGCTCTGCTGGATTTGTCAATGTTCCTCGTATCAAAGGATCACACAATGCCATCTTATCTGGCATATTAGCTGCCGATAAAATTGCTACCGCTCTTGCACAAGGGCGTGCCCATGATGAGGTTAAAGAAATCGAAGAACAATGGCGAAAAGGGCTCATTGGCAAAGATCTTTATAAAGTGCGAAATGCCAAACCGCTCTGGGCAAAATATGGGACAAAATATGGAATTAAACTTGCTGGTTTTGATATGTGGTGGCAACAATTGTTCGGATTTTCCTTATTTAAAACACTCTCCCATGGAAAGGAAGATTATGCATGCCTTGAACCAGCAGAAAAATTTCAACCCATTGCTTACCCAAAACCAGATGGCGTTATAACCTTTGATCGCCTTTCAAGTGTTGCCCTTTCCAATACGCACCATGAAGAAAATCAACCTTGCCATTTAAAAATCGCCTCATTAAAAAAACAAAAAGACTCTGAGTATGCAATCTATGGAGGACCCTCTACACGCTATTGTCCCGCCGCTGTCTACGAGTGGCTAGAAGATAATGGTCATCTGGCTTATATGATCAACGCTTCAAATTGTATACATTGTAAAACGTGTGACATCAAAGACCCAAACCAAAATATCACTTGGATCTGTCCGCAAGGCAATGAGGGCCCCTTCTATCCCAATATGTAATTTCCCAATATATAATCATTGTTCATTCTCCTAAAATTGAAATATACAAAACGCAATGGATAAAAATATTTCCCTCAGATCAGAAATCCATCAATCACCTTCCTGCATACGTTCTTTCACAATGTAAAAAGAACTCTATTCTCATATAAAATACTCTCCCTACCGCATGACTTTTTTCAATAAAAAAACATAACATATTTTTATCAAAAATTTTTTATCTAAATGACAAAACAATAATGAATATATTCTTGACAATTCTGCGATAAAGAAACAGCCGCGGTTCTCGAAAATCTGAAGGAAAATAAGCCCGTTCTACTTTACCCCCTCTCCCATATGATCCAAAATGCTTTTAGCCCTCTCATAAGAAACATCTATCGTTTTAACTAGCCAAGAGCCCCCCTGAAGATGCGCTTCACATTTATTTTTTCTCCTACACTTTGCCAAGTAATGCTCACTCAAGAAAACCACGAATGAATGTAGAAAAAACATCGTGAGATAAAGAGATAAAGAGCATGCTCGTTCAAGCCCTTTATAATGTTTCTACTGATAATGACACGAAAAAATCTTTAATCTCACATTAACCTTTTATTTTTGCATCAAGGATAATCGCCTTGCATCTAACCTTACCAATATACTGCAATGAATGTGTACAAATACCGTAAAAATAAGCAGATGCCAAGCCATGGAGACTATCGCTATTAGCAAAACACCTGATAAAAAACAAAATAGCTTTCATGACCACTCTATGACGTGTTTTATAGAGTTGTTTTTTTATAAAGCTTGTGCTTTCGCTATTGCTTGTAAATCAACATCCAAATTGAACACAAGTGGTATATTTAAAAGAAAGATTAAGGTGAATGAAAGCTCTGCACGCCGTTCCAGCTTTTGTAGCTAGAGCAAAAATATTGCATATTCTATTTGAGTAATCTCTGAAACGAAAATACAGCTTCATTTAGCAAGAATATGAAATCTGAAAGGAAAAAACTGTTTTCCTCTTTACTATCATCTGTCCATTCGGTTTTAAAACTTTCAAAAGCATCACAATAACCTCTAAAAAGAAGAGATAACGTATTGTCTCCGCTTTTATTACTTACGTTTTTTATGGGAGCATATCCTTCAGAAAAAATGAGGTATCCAAAATTAAAACAGACTTGTGTTGTTCAGTCATGGGCTTGTTTTTAAGAGATAGCTCTCATATCAAACAATTATTTTGCGACACTATCCGAAAAAGGTATAACGCAATCCTGTGAACGAACAATTCCATATTTATGAAATAAAAAGTACAAGCTAACAGCATTATTTTCTCTGCGATCTCCAATGAGGCGATAATCTTTGTTTTAAGGAGGTTTCAAGATGCACAAAAATGATTTTGATTAATTGACTATAAGAAGAGCTGAGATAATGTTACGATATTTAAAGCTCCTAATTAATAGGCAAAATAATAAATTTTCTATTATAAATCAAATGTTTAAGATAAAATTTAGCCTTAAACTTTTCTAAGGTACTCATTATACTGTATACTGTTAAAGCTGTAGAGAATATGAAAAAATAAAGTATTTTGCTGATAAGAGCTTATATTTGATCAAGTCAGCTGCCAGTTAACTGTATGTGTTTCAAAAGGGGCTGTTTACATTTGCTCAGAAAAACAGTTTGGATATCAATAGAATATTTGAAAAATCGGCGTTATGGAAATAATCTAAAAAGCTTAGCTTTTCAAAGAGCACAAAGAAGCATGAGATTATAACATGAGTAAAGTTGTTTTTTGGTTCTCGAAGGAAAAACTTTATAGAAAATCATGGGGCTGATAGAATATTGGTTACATTTGGAATTTGTTTTACTGGAAAAAATAACGCGGATCAAAATAGATAATAATGTTAAATTAAGACGTTAAATATGAAATTATCTTATTGTAGTGTAATCGATTATTCGAGTAAGGTAAGCCTTTGTAATGATAAAAAATGTGCTGGTAAAAAATGAGCCAAAATGGCTTATGAGTATGGATAAAAATCTTGTGGTGAGGAGAATTTAATGAAAAGAAAAGAGCATGTGTGAAAAAGCATATTTTATAGGTGCGCATGCTTATTCTGCACCCGTTATAGAATCAGGGCTTTATCTTGTGGCAACACCTATCGGAAATCTTGCAGATATTACGCTTCGTGCTTTGCAAGTGCTTGCAGGAATTGATATTTTAGCGTGTGAGGATACGCGAGTAACACGTGTTTTGTTGGAACGTTACGGCATTCAAAAAAAACCTTTTCTCTATCATGAATATAATGCGCAAAAAGCGGGTCCGAAGCTCTTAGCGGCTTTAGCAGAAAACAAAACAGTAGCACTTGTTTCAGATGCCGGAACACCACTTATTTCTGATCCTGGATTTCGATTGGTAGAAGAGGCCCGTAAAGCTGGTCATAAAATTATTCCTATTCCTGGAGCATCCGCTCTTTTAGCCGCTCTTATACCGACAGGGCTTCCTACGGATAGCTTTTTTTTTGCAGGTTTTTTGAGTGCACGAAAGCTACAGCGCCGAAAACGGTTGGAACAATTAAAAGAGATTCCAGCAACTTTGATTTTTTATGAATCACCGCATCGTCTTGTTGAAACTTTACAGGATATGGTCACACTTTTTTCGGCTAATCGACCTGCTGCCATTTGTCGTGAATTAACAAAAAAGTTTGAAACAGTAGATGTTTCCAATTTGGGAAATTTGTTAGAAAATTACAGAAAACAAGCACATATTCGTGGGGAAATTGTTGTACTTGTTGGAGAATCATCTTCTTCTTTAAATGTGATAAGTGATCAAGAAATTGATGAAATGCTATTAGAACGCGCACGGATACATTCTGCTGCTCAAGCGGCAGCTTTTGTTGCAAAAAAAACCGGTTTAAAAAAGCAAGAACTTTTTCAGCGATTAATCTTTTTAAAAAATGCGTAAAATAATACAAAAAAAACGCAGACAAAAGTCTTTTTATCGAGGGATTCGTGCAGAAAAATTGGCAGCTTGGTGGCTACGTTGCAAAGGGTTTCACATTGCCGAAAGGCGTTTTAAAACAAAATGTGGAGAAATTGATTTAATTGCACGACGCGGAAATCTTGTGTTAATCGTTGAAGTTAAAGCACGTTCAACGTTGGCTGAAGCAATGGAAGCGGTTTCCCGAATGAATGAAAAGCGAATTGAGGCAGCTGCCGATATTTGGCTCGCACGGCAAAAAGATTATGCCCTTTTGTCTGTACGCTTTGATTTAATTGCAATTTTACCTTGGCGTTGGCCACAGCATATCCCTGCATTTTTTACATCTGATCAATAAAAGGCCTCCCCGTTTTAACCATATTCAATAAAAAACATTTCGTTTTTATGTGCATATGCGTTAAAAAGTGTGTAATAATTGAGCGCTATAAGGAGCGAAATATGGATGATTATGAAAAGTTTGCAACAGGTTTGCTCATCATTTTTGGAGCGCTAATTATTGGTGGGTTAATGGCAATGCATATTGTGCTTATGAATAAACCAGGTTTTTTATTTGCATTAGCCGCAGCTGTTGTTGGTTGGTTTTCTGCTTTTGCCGTTCTCTTTGACAAGCCCAAAATCTATTTGGTTTTGATTATTCTTGCTATGTTATGTGTTGCTTCTTCAATTAGCGTTTATGTTAGTTAAAACACCTGAGATGTTGATTGAAATTCCTTTTAAAATATGAAACTGAGAAATAGATAATGAGACTTGGCTTTTTGGGAACGGGTACAATCAGTGCTTCAATGGTGAATGGCTTAATGACAAGCAACTTTGATGTTTCTTCCATTATTGTTTCGCCTCGCAATGCACAAACAGCAAAGCGCCTTTCACGTACTTATGATAAAGTTATGATTGCTGAAAATAACCAAGCGTTGCTCGATGTTAGTGATTGTGTTTTTCTTTGCTTGCCCAACCAAATTGCAGAAGACGTTTTGTGCTCTCTTCGTTTTCGTCCAGAACAGCTGGTTATTTCCGTACTTGCTATGGCAAAAGCAGCAGAAATAGAAGAGTGGATTAATCATAAAGTTTATCGTGCTGTTCCATTACCTTTTGTTGCAGAATGCAAAAATTTGACACCAATCTATCCCAATCATCCCTTTTTACGCACTTTATTTGATGCATTGGGGGGCACATTGGTGCTGGATAAGGAAGAGCAGTTTAATCTTTTTATGACAGCTGGTTCACTTATGGGAGTATATTTTAATTTTATAGAAACTGCCCATCAATGGTTTATAACACAAGGGTTAAAAAAACAACAATCAGCAGAATTCCTTACCATGATGTTTGGAAATCTTACAGATGAAATGCGTAAAACTATAGCAACGGATCGTTCTGTATCTCTCGATTTTGCACTGCTTGAAAAAGAGTTTTCAACAAAGGGTGGAACAAATGAATTTTTGTCAAATTACTTTTCTCAACAAGGAGGAAGGAATGCTTTAACAATGGCTCTTGAAGCTACTTTGCAAAAAATGAATGCTTCTAAAAAGAAATTTTAAGATTTATATCAAGAAAATTCGTATCAAAAAATGATTTTTAAAATATTTTTTACAACCTTTTACAATTTTTCTAAATTATTTTTATTTTCGGTCTTCTTCTTTTTGCCTCAAGTCCAATATTTTTTCTACCTCACGGCTCTAGCTCTTCAATTTTGTTCCCCTTCAGGTTATCCAAACGCATGAATAATTTTTTGTTTATTTAACCTATATATTCCATTCACACATTAAAACTTCCTCTTACAAAGAAGCGACTATTTTTATGTCTTTCATGATTGTGTTTTAATAAACTCTCTTAAACACCCCCCCATTCAAAAGAGTTGATTTTTTATTTGATCAACAATTTTACGATATAGTTTAGCATGCTCTTCACTAGGCTTAGCAACAAAAATAGGGATTCCCTCATCTGAAGAAAATCGTAAAGCTGCATCAAGCGGTATTTCCCCTAAGAAAGGGAGTTCTCGACGTTCCGCTTCTGCCCGTGCACCACCATAGCCAAAAATATCATAGCGTTTTCCCGTATCAGGAGCGATAAAATAACTCATATTCTCAATGAGTCCTAAAATAGGAACATTAACTTTCATGAACATTTCTATTGCTTTACGTGCATCCACTAAAGCAAGATCTTGGGGCGTAGAGACAACCAACGCACCTGTTAATTGTACCTGTTGGGCAAGCGTTAATTGTGCATCCCCTGTACCGGGCGGCATATCCACGACTAAAACGTCCATAGGGCCCCATACAACATCTCGTAACAATTGCGTTACAGCTGCCATAACCATAGGACCACGCCATACTACCGGCTTTTCTTCCTCAACCAAAAACCCCATCGACATCAATTTAAGTCCAAATTTTTCAAGAGGTTGAATCTTTTTTTCTCCAATAAGCTGTGGTTTTTGATTAACAAGTCCTGTCAAACGTGGCAACGAAGGACCATAAATATCAGCATCCATCACCCCCGTTTTGAAACCAGAATCTTGTAAAGCTAAGGCGATATTTATTGCCATCGTAGATTTTCCGACCCCTCCTTTTCCAGAAGCAACAGCAATCACATGCCGCACACCTTCTATGGGCATTTTGATCGGTAAGAGATTTGCTCTCCGACTAGGTGCTGTCTTTGTTATTTTTTCTGCTGTAAGTGTAACAACAGCAGATTTCACTCCCTCCAAAGCACATACCACCTTTTCAGCAGAACGACGCAATGATTCCCATTTTTGCACACCTCCATCAGGAACTGTAATGGAAAAGAAAACCTTACCATCAGCAATCAATATTTCTGAAAGAAGACCCAACGACACAATATCGCTTTCAAGATCTGGTCCTTTGATTGTACGTAATACGTTGCGGACAGCCTCACTTGTGATAAGATCCATGTTCTTTCCTCTCTATAAAAATACCAGCAAATATAAGCATAAGAACGAAAAATACTTACAAGGTTCATCACCTGATAATTTTGTTCATCACTTGATAATTTTCTACTTTACTCAGCATTATAAAGTATACATCTCTTATCTCTTTAAAAATATGAAACCATCCTTAAAATAAAGAAGTTCAAACATAAAATCTGCTATAAAATCCTATCAATCACGTTTGTGCTACAACCACTTTAATGAATATTCTGATAAAAATTTTGTAAAAACAAAAACTGAAAAAAACTCTTAATCCTAAAGGATATTTTAAATTGAGCATACAGTAATCAGTCACACCTTCTTTAATTCTTTAAGGCCCTAGCTATTTATGTTCTGTAGCTTCAATCGTTATTTTCTAACACTCCTACAGTATTGTAAAAAAGCGTTACAGATAGTTATAAGGTGTTTTGTATTCTTTCAAGAGAGAGAAAAACAATCTAAGATTGACTTTTTTTATATTTTTCCTTATGGGTTAACAGCCGTATGATAGGATAAAATTGTTTATCTCGCGCATAACTACTCATAAAACGAAGATTAAGAAGGGCCGCACTCCGCGGTATTTAAATAAATGAAACGTACTTACCAACCCTCTAAACTTGTCCGTAAACGCCGCCATGGGTTTCGTGCACGCATGGCCACAGCTGGAGGACGTAAAATTATTGCTGCAAGACGTGCTCGTGGACGTAAGCGGCTTTCTGCTTAACCATTTAAATTTTCACAACCGTTGAGGATTGCTCATCGTTTCTTCGTTGTGAAACTTTTATTATGAACCTACAATGTCTGCTTGCAGGCATTTAATGAAATTGCGAAATATTCTTTTATGAAGAAAAAACATCCCTGCCGTATTCGCAAAAGAGCAGACTTTTTGGCTGTCCGTACAGGAGAAAAACGACGTGGTCCTTTATTTTTGCTCGAAGTTAAATCTCGTGAACAAACAACAGAAAGAAAAGATTCTCTTTTTGCACGTGTAGGCTTCACTGTTACCCGTAAAAACGGTAACGCTGTGAAACGTAATCGTATCAAAAGGCGCTTGCGTGAGGCCGTGAGAGTTGGTGTAACAAATCACATGGAAGCAGGAACAGACTATGTCATTGTAGCGTACCGTGATGTGTTACATGCACCTTTTACATCCTTGATTAGTGAATTAAATCGGCGAATAAAACCAAAAATAAAACATCAGCAACAACAACAAGGGTGTACGGATGGAATATAATCGCAATTTCTTTATCGCTATTGGCTTATCTTTCGTAGTGCTCATCGCATGGCAATTTCTTCATGTTGCTCCCAAACAAGCAAAGTTACAAAAACAACAAGTCATCGCACAGCAATTGTCAAAACAACAATCAGCCCTTTCTACTACCACGACAGATTTTTCTGATGATACCTCAACGTATCAAGCTACATCTATCATCGAACAGCCCATGACACCTGAAATCCGGAAAGCTGTATTGGACAAAACAGAGCGTATTGCAATCAAAACCAATGAACTGGAAGGCTCTATTAATCTTGTTGGTGCACAATTTGATGATCTTCACCTCAAAAAATATCGTTTAACAGTCGATAAAAAATCACCGGAAATCGATTTGCTAAATCCTAAAGGTTTCAAAACAACCTACCTTGCTGAATTTGGTTTTGCAAGTGCGTCTTTGCCAGCAAAAGCCTTGCCACAATCGGATACAAAATGGCAAATAGAGGGAAACAATACAATCCTGACTCCTTCAACACCCATCACTTTAATTTATAATAATGGACAGGGACAAATCTTCCGGCGGACCCTTTCTGTTGATAATCATTTCATGTTTACCATTGAGGATTCTATCAGCAATGAAAGTGATCAACCAATACATCTCTCGTCCTATGCCCGCGTTGCACGTGCAGCACCACCAGAACATACAAATGCAACCTATTTACTTCATGAAGGTATGATAGGTATTGCAGGAGATTCGCTCAAAACTGAAAAATATAAAACCTTAGCAGAGCTTGACCCAAATCCTGATAATGGGCAAAAAAGCATGACTTTTTCCAAAGTAACAGGAGGTTGGATTGGTATTACCGATAAATATTGGGCTGTAGCAGTTATTCCCCCGCAAAATAAAGAATATACAAGCCGTTTTATTTATTTTGATCGTTTGCAAACGCATTATCAGTCTGACTTGCTAGGGTCGCTTTTAACGATTGCCCCAAATGAAACAAAAACTGTTACAAATCGTCTTTTTGCTGGTGCAAAACAAGTTGAAATTATTAATAATTATCAAAATGACCTAAAAATAAAAAAGTTTGCTCTTTTAATTGATTGGGGCTGGTTTGATTTCATCACCAAACCAATGTTTTCCCTCATTGATATTCTTTATAAACAAACAGGGAATTTTGGTATCGCCATCCTTCTTGTCACAGTTCTCTTAAAAACTCTTCTTTTCCCTCTAGCCAATAAATCTTATAAATCTATGGCACGCATGAAGCTTTTACAACCGCGGTTGCTAGAAATAAAAGAAAAGTATCCCGATGACCAAACCAAACAACAAAAGGCAATAATAGATCTATATAAAACCGAAAAAATAAATCCCCTTGCAGGCTGTTGGCCAATGTTGGTTCAATTCCCAATATTCTTTGCTCTTTATAAAGTTCTCTATATCACTATTGAAATGCGCCATGCCCCTTTCTTTGGCTGGATTAAAGATTTAGCGGCACCCGATCCAACTTCTCTTTTTAACTTGTTTGGTCTCTTGCCATATACAACGCCAACATTTCTTATGATTGGTGCATGGCCTTTGATTATGGGAATAACGATGTTTTTACAAATGCGTATGAATCCTGCTCCTCAAGACCAAACCCAAGCGATGATATTCACATGGATGCCTGTTGTCTTTACTTTTATGCTCGCCTCTTTCCCTGTTGGTCTCGTCATCTATTGGGCATGGAACAATATATTATCAATCATTCAGCAAGGTATCATGATGAAGCGCCAAGGAGTTAAAATTGAGCTTTTTGATAATCTGAAAGCCATCTGGAGAAGATCACCCAAAAAAGAAGTGCATGAATGACAAGAGATTCTTCCCTTTCTGGAATTTTTTCTCGCAATTGGATTTTTATTCGTGGTGTACCAGAAATACGCTTTCTACCCCCTGAAGGACCACCAGAAATTGCATTTGCAGGTCGTTCCAATGTTGGAAAATCATCTTTAATCAACGCACTCGTCCAACAAAAAAGCTTAGCACGTACCTCAAATACACCAGGACGAACTCAAGAGCTTAATTATTTTGTCCCCGATGGATTCAGTGGGCAACTAGGAGACCTTCCCCCTCTAGCATTAGTAGATATGCCTGGTTATGGTTTTGCTGCTGCTCCTAAAAATCTTGTTGATGCGTGGACAAATTTGATTTTTAGCTATTTACGGGGGCGCACAACGTTAAAACGTGTATATATCTTGATTGATTCACGGCACGGAATCAAAAATAATGATGAAGATGTTCTTGCTCTCCTTGATAAAGCAGCTGTTTCTTATCACATTGTTTTGACAAAAAGCGATAAAATCAAATCAAATGCTTTGGAAAAATTAATTATGAGCACACAAACAAAGCTTCTTAAACGCCCAGCAGCTTATCCTGAGCTTCTTGTAACCTCTTCAGAAAAAGCTATCGGTTTAGAAGAATTACGTGCTGCCATTTTGCAAACCATCGCATAAGAGAACAATTCCTAGTCATTAACAATTTATTAATTATAATTACTAGCAACTACTAATGATCTTGTACTTCTAGTCAAGCATCTTTATAAAAATGATTACTTGAAAGAATTCTCTTCAACTCTATTTGATAGTGTAAATTATGCTGACACTTTTTCACTCTCCCCTATCCTCTGCCTCGCGCTTCATACGCCTCATTCTTGGGGAATATGGTGTAACCACTCAACTGATTGAAGAATATGAATGGGCAAGAAGACACGAATTTCTAGCCCTCAATCCCGCTGGTCATGTTCCTGTTTTTCTCGATGAACACGAGGTTCCATTATCAGGTCCTCTTGTTATCTGCGAATATTTAGACGAAACACATGGAAGTTTACGACAAGAAAATAAGCTCTTTCCAGAAAATCCTTTAGATCGTGCGGAAGTACGCCGTCTCAATGACTGGTTCTTAAATAAATTCGAAAATGAAGCAACGCGCCATATCGTACGAGAACGAATCCATAAACGTGAAATGCCACTTGCCATTGGCGGTGGTGCTCCTAATTCACAAATTTTACGCAATGCACGTGCCAATATTTTACCACATATGAACTATCTCAATTGGCTCTGTGCCTCTCGCGATAGCTTAGTCGGTTCTGCCTTGTCCTATGCAGATCTAGCAGCAGCAGCCTCTATTTCTGTACTTGACTTTCTAGGGGAAATTGACTGGGAACAATCTCCTGCTGCCAAAGACTGGTATATGAGAATTAAATCACGCCCTTCTTTTCGTTCTCTTTTAACAGATCGCGTCCGCGGAATTGTTGCAAGTGCTCACTATGCAGATCTTGATTTCTAACCTTCTCTCACAAACAAAAATAAAAGTGATATTTTATCTAAAGGATATTTATAGGTTTATGAATTTTTATGCATGCGTATAAACAATATAATAATATATTGATTTATGATCGTATTAAACAGAGAATAAAACCCATTATAATTGAATCACAAAAATCACTTTCTTATCGTGTCACAAAAAAGATCAGCACAGGGATAAAAAATACTTAAGAAAGGATTTTAAAGACTCTCTTTAAATACAAGAGCTGTAGCATCATTGGAAGCTAGGCAAATAAAATAACAATACTTAACGCATGTTATACTCCATTCTCCCCAATATATGAAAAAACGCATTTCATAATATATCCTATTTTCTCTATAATAAACAAAGCCTCATCATGCGTTTTTACAACATAACAATTTTTTCAACTGACTTTCCTAAAAGATGAAGAATCCGCCCAACTCTCGTGTGTAAACAATCCAACTTCTTGTTAGCCCTTGCCCCCCTTTTACGTGATTTTATTTATGGATAACGTATTGATATACAATGATAAATAATCGTTTTCTTATGCGTCACAAATGGAATTGATGAGTGAAAATGACTAAGTTAAAACATTAAAGGCTAACAAAACGTATGATAATGTTGATTTGCTCTATTTATGAAGCATAAAGATAGTGGCGCAGAATAGATTTTATATTATTCATGGATATTCTCTCGTGATACCACTCACGAGCACTATCATAAAATAAGTTTAGAAGAATTGATAAATATTTCTTTAAGAAAAGCGCATGAATTGACAACATAGGTCTATTTTGTTTGGGAGATCTTATTTTGCATGAAGAACGCTCCCCTTTAAAGAACGAAAAAAAAGCGTAAAGTAATACACAATCTTCATAAGGTTTCATAAGCAAACCTTACTTAAGAATATTCATCACACACTCTAACGAAAAACATCTCTATTTAAATTTGTAGATCTTATATCACTTGCTCTAAACAACAGTGTTTTACAGCACAACAAGATAAATTAAAGAAGGAAAAAAATTCTATAAAGAAAAAGAACTATTGGAAAGAAGGCAAGAATTTGCCTATACTGCACAGTAAAGTATCATAAGGAGATAAAAATGCGCCTTACAGTTGTTGGTGCAAATGGAAGAATGGGACGTGAACTCATTACAGCAATCCAGCAGAGGAAAGATGTAGAGCTTTGTGCTGTTCTTGTACGTAAAGGCTCACCGTTTGTAGGAAAAGATGCCAGTGCATTAATTGGTTCAGATTCTCTTGGGATTAGTATCACTGACAATCCCGAAAATGCCTTTTCTAATACAGAAGGTATTTTAGATTTTTCACAACCAGAAGCCAGTATTCTTTATGCTAACTACGCTGCTCAAAAAAGCCTTGTCCATATTATTGGCACCACAGGATTTAGCAAAACAGAAGAAGAAAAAATTGCAAATTTTGCGAAATATACAACTATTGTCAAATCCGGAAATATGAGCCTTGGAATAAATCTTTTAGCCAACCTTGTAAAGAAAGCCGCTAAAGCATTAGAAGCCGATGATTTTGATATCGAAGTTTATGAAATGCATCACGCTAACAAAGTTGATGCTCCTTCTGGAACAGCCCTTCTTCTTGGCCAAGCAGCAGCTGAAGGGCGCAATGTTATGCTTAAAAATGTGCGTGTCAACGAACGCAATGGTCATATAGGTAAACGCAAAAAAGGCACCATTGGCTTTTCCTGTTCACGTGGTGGGACAGTTGTTGGAGAACACAGTGTCATTTTTGCCGGCTCCAATGAGCGCATTGTTCTTTCACATACAGCGCAAGAACGCTCTATCTTTGCCAATGGCGCATTAAAAGCAGCTTTATGGGCACAAAATCATGAAAGCGGTCTTTATTCAATGTTCGATGTTTTGGGATTAAACGATGAATTTTAAACAATCAATAGAATAGAGGCAATTTATAATGGGACGCATACTTACACTAATTCGTCATGGACAAAGTGAATGGAATCTCAAAAACCTTTTTACCGGTTGGAAAGATCCCGATTTAACAGAAAAAGGTCATGCAGAAGCGATAGCAGCAGGAAAAAAACTGAAAGAATATGGTTTGAGATTTGATATCGCTTATACATCTGCCTTACAGCGAGCTCAAAAAACCACTCAGCACATTTTAGAGCAAATGGGACAATCAGATTTAGAAGTGATAAAAAATCCCGCATTAAATGAACGTAATTATGGTGATCTTTCTGGTTTAAATAAAGATGAAGTACGCCAACAATGGGGGCAGGAGAAAGTGCAAATGTGGCGCCGCTCCTATACGATTGCGCCGCCGAATGGAGAAAGCCTACGCGATACCGGTGCACGCATCTGGCCTTATTATCTTTACCATATCCAGCCTTATATTTTGCGCTCCCAAACTGTTTTGATCGCAGCACATGGAAATTCTCTTCGTGCTCTTATTATGGTGCTTGAAGGTCTCTCCGGTGAGGAAATTATATCTCAAGAATTAGCGACCGGCATTCCTATTATTTACACATTTAATCCGGATTCAACAATTTTATCAAAGACAGTCCTCACACCTTAAACTTCTAAAATCATGATCTCCCTCAAAAGTTCAATGCTATCGTTTTAAGCTGAAAAAATAAATTCTATAATTTTATTGACAGAGTTGCTTCATGCGCTTAGATGGATTTTATAAGCCCAAATGGCGGAATTGGTAGACGCGCAGGTTTCAGGTACCCGTGCCGTAAGGCGTGGAGGTTCGAGTCCTCTTTTGGGCACCAAATTTTATCTTTAATGTATTGAAATATATAGATTTTTTCTTTAAAGAGCTGTTTTTAGACCACCCTTTACGGTTTATAAAACTTTATCTAATTTACTCCTATTTGTTCCTTATTTTTCTTTGGAGTGAAGGCTAAGATCTCTTTTTTTCTCCACCTCACTGCTCTCCCTAGCTTATATGGCTCCGGAAACAACCCCTGAAGCACCCAATTGCGAATCGTTGTTGTGGATACACTAAAAAGCTGTGCACACTCACGTGTCGTTACATATCTATCTCCATCATCAAATATCATCTCATTACCTTTCTCTTTTTTATATTAATTAAATGGGTGGGAGTGCTGGAAGGCATGTGAAGCACTCCAACTTTTAAAAATTTGCAAGTTTATTTTTTAGATGTGCTTAATTTCATATTTCCAATCAGGCAATTGAGTAAGAGCTAATGCGAGTTGTCCTCTATGACACATGCATACATTGGCTTCAAAACAGGTGATTGCAACGCGCTTTTTGTTTAAAAAAATTTGATATAATTTGTTTATTGCACAAGAATTATTCTTGAGAGTTGTATTTTGATAATCTTCAAAAAGGCGGTCATAATCTTTTTGTTTTTTCAAATTTCTTCGTTTTTCAGAGGCAATTCCGAATTCAGGCATATGCATATATTCAATATCTATGTTGCTTACAGCTTGCTCTAATTGTCTTTTCGAAAATCCGTGTTTTCTACTTATTGGACTTTTACGAACATCACATAAAATTTTGATATTGTTTTCTATGAAACAACTAAGATAATTCTCAAGGGACTTACCTTCATAGCCAATGGTAAAAAAACAAAATTCCTCATCTTTAGCAGGCTGTATGATAATATGTTCGATGTTACACACGTTTAATTTCCTTAGTAAATGGGTGGGGATGCTCGTAGATATGCGGGGACCCCCCCCATAAGGTTAAGCAGCTTTTGTTGAGAGTTGTTGTATCTCTCGTTCTATCTCTGCTAAAAAGGCTTCAACAACTTGATTGATCTGTTCAATTTGTTGATCATCACGGAGAACACGCTTGACTTTCATGCGTAAGTGAAAGAATTCCCCCGTAAAACGTGGGTCATAGCTTACGAAATCACACCATTTTCGTCCTGTACAAGCCATTTGGAATTGCATTTGTGCGTGATATTCTGGTTTGATTTCGTCACCTATACAAAAGCGCATATGTGTTACTGATCTCGGGCATTTGACTTCGATTAAACCGTCTTCTCCAATGAGACCATCGGGGCTAGCCCCCGCCATTTCTATTGTGGGGTGTTGGATAAAGCCGCACTTTGTTATATTGGCATCATAAATGAAGCCATATTCTCTCAAGGCATCTTCTTCATGTTCGATACCCCATCTCATATCTTCAGTTTCATAATAGGGGCTTGTTTCGCCTGTTAAACGCTCTGTTATGAGTTTGATTTTGTAGTCTTCATATTTGCTCGTAGGCAATCCTTTTGTATTTTTATTGAGTATGTTGTAAATGTTTGATGCGGTGACTTTACCCAAGCGCGCTTGGAACCATTCTGCTGTTCGTTGCTCCATCTCACACCGCCGTTTGTTGCTCTTGTGATGGGAGCGATTGTAGAGCTTTTTCTTTTTGAATATTTTTTCTTCTTTCCAAATGCCCCAAAACCAATTCTGCTTTTTCACAAGACATATCTGTTAGTTTTCCTGCTTCTGCAAAATAGAGAAGACTAATTTCATTTGTCCCTGTTTCTTTAATTAATTATTCGATTTGCTTTATCTGTTTAGAGGAAACTTTTTGATTATTTGTATCGCCTTCTTTGGTTCGCGGTTGACCATCTGTATCGTCTTCTTTACTTGCTACATTAAGAATCATGCCTAACAGGTATCTCCCCGTAGGTAAGTGTAAAACCAACTGATCGTATGCTATTTTTAGAGCCTGTACTGTCAATTGGAAATGTTCCTTCTGTTGAGATTTGATTTTTGAAGGATGAGACAGAATTATTTCTATGGTAACGTTTTTTTCTGTTTAATGTTTAATATATTTGTATTTTGCAAGCCCGTCCTTTACAGCATCAATGTACTGATCAAGCATAGCGTATTTGCTGTTTGTATGGGTGATTGTAGAGTTTTTTCAATATTTTGATATTTTGTTTGCATAGCCGAAAGATCACGGACAAAGTTTTGGCGCTCTTGTCGTTCTATTTCTTTTTCTCTTAAATCAAGAAGACGCTTTAAGCGGTCAATACTGACGTCACTTTCTAAGGCTTTATTTAAAATACATTCCATAGCAGTTTGTTCGACGGCTAAATGATGTGTTTCTTCAATTTCTATTAGGTTAGTGTTTTGTTCACTCATTTTGATTTTCTCCATTACGCGCAATTCACGTGTGACGTGAATCACGCATGTTTTAAAAGGCTGGTTTGGCTGTTAGAAAGGGCTTATACGCTCTGTCTTTTCCAGGGATATGTTCGGGCTTTTCTATTATAACTAATATGTGTGTTGCTTGAAATACATGTGTTACCACATACAACAGCATCACCACCAATATGAGCTTTTTCACAAATATTGCATTGCCGTGAATTTCGGCTATTCCGTAAACTTGCGTATTATCGAAAATATGTGCATTGGATTCAACACAAACGCTTCCAACGTCTCTCAGTGCACGCATGCGACGAACTGGGCGACGATAGAGAATGTCTATTTCATCAGTAAATTCGTATTTTTTTCCATGGTTTATTGCCTCTCGCCCTTTGTGATGATTTCATCATTGATGATCTCTGCGTTTCCCTGAATAAATGCATAACCATGGATTTTGGCATTTCCTCCAACTTTTGCTCTGATGGAAATCAATGGACTGTCATAAATTTTAGCTTTTCCACTAATAAATGCAACACCAGAAATCTGTGCATTTTCGTAAATTTGTGCATTGGCAAAAACACGAATATATCCAAAAATCTGCGCATTGCTAAAAATATTAGTTTCTCTGGTAACAGATTCACTACCAAAAACACATGCATTTTCATAAATACCAGAAATGTTATCAATATAAACATCACCAAAAACCTTGGCATAACCATAGACTTTTGCATCATCACCTACCCAGCAATTACCATCATGACTGAGGTTGTCTTCTTTTTGTATAAAGCTGCCTAGGTCGCCTGCTTTAACAGCATCAAAATCTCTTAAGGCTTTAATTCAGTGAAGAGTTTTTCCAGCAAACTCTATTGTTTCATCAGTCATTTCGTATTTCTTTTCCATGATTGTTGCTCTTAATGCATACTTTATCTTTATAAGCTCTTGAAACTGCAAACCAATGCCTTCTGCTGCTGGTACAACTTTTTCTATTCCATTTGCGGTTTGAAGTGGATGGTCGGACAATCCATAAGTTGCTTTTGGATTTTGTCTTGATACGGTAGCAAATTTTCACCTGCTGCTCGTCTGTAAAACCACCCTTTTTGCTGTAAGAAGAGAATGAATTGTTTTGGTTGTATCTCGAGTATTTTAGCGGCTTCTGTAAGACCGAAGAGTCCGTTGTGACGTTGCAAACTTTCAAGAGCAGCTGCTTTGGGTTTAAGGATACTCACTTCACTTTTTAAAGTCTCTAATTGTGTGACACTTTCTAAAAGCAGTTTTTTCACAAAGAGAGAGTCTTCTAAAGCGTTTGCAAGGTCTAAAGGTTTCTTTGCACGCCGTTCACATTCAATAAAATATTGACGGGCTTGTTTACCTTTTTCATTACGCTCTACCATGGCGAGCTCTTTTGCCATGTCTAATGTGGGGTGATAGTCTATGGCTGTAACAGCTCTAGATTTTGCGCTCCCCAATTTTGTGGACCGCAAATCTTGTGTTTTTATAAAATCACTGTCCTCTTCAAATTCATATTGATGAATACGATCCTTAATTCAAGTAGAGAAATCTTTCCCCATTTCCAAAAATTCATGTAACTCACGTGCGTTGACCGTTTGAACGGTTTCGTGTTTGATTGTATTGTGCTGGATAGCAATAGGCTTTTCCATTACGAACCTCATGTTGATGGGATTGATGAATGAAAGGGGGCGGCGCTTTTAAATGCGCCCTTCAGAATTTAAAGCACATCACAAGGATGCAAACGGTGTTGTTGTTCGTAAGAATCATACATTGCATCGTTATATTCATGCTGTTTTATATCGTCTAAAAAAAACGTATGCTGTGATGTGTAAAATAACGTCATGAGGTATGTTTCCGTTAAAACACTGTTCTTCATGTTCTCTAAGATAAAATTCTGCGATATCTTCAGATATATCTTCGCAGCTCTTTTAAGAAGGATTGATGCGAAAGATTTGGATTTCATTATTTGCCTCGTCAATAATTTCTAGAACTTGGCTTTCATCCAGAGGTCCTGACCGACCAATGTTTTGATCATCATCGTAGACAACTAATAAAATTTCATCAGAATTTATAAGAATTGGATTTTCCATAATTTCTCCTCTCTAACGCCTCTTGGCAATTGTTTGTGCGTGGTTTATGGATACCAATGTAGCGATTTTGAAAAATTTTTTTAAAGTAATAAACTAAAGGCTTGCTTGAAGAGAAGTATAAAAATATTAATTCATATTCTGGCTGGCTTAATCCAGTCGATAGGTGCACACCATTCTAATTCTACATCTACGATATCGGCATATTTTCCATTTATACTGGATAAAACCCATTTCCCTTTTTCTTTTCCGAAACGTAATACTTTGATGTAAACTTTTCCACATTTAGTTTTTATGATAGCGCGGTTGTTAATAAGATCCTCTGGTAGCAAATGATAGGAATAAAAAAGAAGACTTCCTTCTTCAATGACTGGAAACATAGAATCACCTACCACGCGAACAGCAACAGTTCCTTTAGGAGCAGATGGCGGGGCTTCTACTTCTTCTAGACAACCAGAATCTATTGCGATTATTTCTCCTCCGGCTCCTACAGATCCGATCAAAGGAACTAAGTGATTAGTGGGAATAGAAGCACCTGTAAGCTTTGATATTTCTAATAATTCTCGAGCAGAAATATCTCTTGTTCCTTTTAGCATTTTATTGACGGCAGCACGATCTATTGAGCGACCTAAAGAAGCGGTTAGCTGTCTTGAAAGCCCTAATTGGCTTAATCCAGCTTCAGATAAGGCATTTTGTAACCATTGCGAGATACTTATTGTCATATCTTTATTGTAGGTACATTGTATACAATCGTCATTTTCTAATTTAGCAACATGTAGTTTCATTATAAATTTTCCTTCTTGATATTGTTTTTATAATCGCTACATAATGTGCTATGAAACAATTTTCGGAAATAATAAATCTGTTAGGTGGGGTTCGTAGGGTAGTATCTCAGCTGCTTGGGGTTCATAGAACACGCGTGTATGCCTGGCTCCGTCCTATATCAAAAGGGGGAACTGGTGGGAGAATTCCAACAAAACATATCCCAATTCTTTTGAATGAAGCCAAAAGAATTGGAGCACCGATTAAGGCAGAAGACTTTTTCTCGTTTTTTTATAGGACGCAATCATGTGATTCTAAATTATCTTCACAATCTGCTTTTATTGCTGCTTCTACAGAAAAGAATGAACATCAACAGCATCATTCACACTCTTAAACAAGCATTAAATAAAGAGATCAAATTAATAGATTACGCGTCACCATGCGCACGCATAAATACGTAGAGCCTTAAGGGGGATTATGATCACTAACGCACAAACTATTTTATGTCTTGATCTAGGAACCAAGACAGGCTGGGCGATCGTGGTGCAGATGGTCACATAACAAGCGATACAGAAGATTTTCAATCACGCCGTTTTGAAGGCGGTGGTATGCGTTATTTACGCTTTAAACGGTGGCTCACTGAACTAAAGAGGTCCGTTGATGAAATTGACGCGGTGTATTTTGAAGAGGTGCGCCGGCATGTGGGTACAAACGCTTCTCATATTTACGGAGGCTTTCTAGCAACCTTAACAGCGTGGTGTGAACATCATCAGATACTATATGAAGGCATTCCTGTTGGCACAATTAAGAAGGCAACAACAGGAAAAGGTAACGCCTCAAAAGAAGAAATGATTAAGGTGGTGTGTACAAAAGGACATACGCCTAAAGACGACAACGAAGCAGATGCTTTAGCAATTTTATATTTAATGAAAGAAGGGGGGGTATACATGTCCAATAAATTACCGTGGACGGAGGCTATTTGCAGATAAATGGATTCTTGATCTTGCTTGTTTATTTCCCTTTGAGTGCAAAGTTTACATAAAGTTACGCTTGCAAATGCTTTATACTGGAAAACCACTTTTAAATAATATGAAGGTCCGGGCTGATTACACTGGCTGTTCAGTAAAAATGTTCATGAAAGCGTTAGAAGTTTTAATAAGCACAGGTCATATCGAACGTTTAGACGATGGGTGTTTATGGAGTTTAAAAGTTGAAGAAGAACTCAATAACTCTAATGAGAGTTTAGAGAAGGTATCGAAGATGTCACGGTCAAAGACGTTATCAGAGAGAGCAAAGAAAGCAGCGTAGGCAAGATGGGATAAACATACAAATGATGCTTGTGATATGCTTAACGATGCTAAAGCAATGCTTAATGATGCCCATATATAACATAAACAATAACAGTTATAATAAAAACTAATACTATCGTATTAGCAAAAAAAAAAATTGTTCTGAAAATTTAGAAACAAACGAACAGGTTCATGAGTCAATAGAGATTCATGCTTGCGGAAGCTAACCAGAGCAAATCACAACGGATGTAGAAAACCAACCTCCCAATCACAAGCAAAAGAACGTTCCCCAAAAAGCGAAGCGGACTAAATCAAAAGATGATTTTCGCTTACCTGAGGATTTTGAACCTAATTTGCAATACGCAATCGATAAAGGCTAACCCATGATGAGGCGCTGTTAGAATTCGAACGGTTCACAAATTACTGGATAGCAAATCCAAATAAAAATGCAAACAAACGGGATTGGCAAAGGACTTGGTACAATTGGGTTACAAGCCCTATCGGAACGCTAGCAAAGAAAAAAGCAAGATTAGAACAGGAAAAACGGTTAGGTGGTCATTATGGAAAATTCACTCATAAAACTTTCACAGAACAGTTTGCAGAGGGCTTCAACGAACTCAGAGATCATCTCTCATCTGGAAAAGATTATGGAAATGATCAGTCCGGGGCATCCATTGACGCTGAAAGCTGGGAATACATTGACGAAACAGGAGTAGGCGCAAACCTTAGATGCTTGAATCATCTACAAGCGTTGCTTTCTGTGAAAGCTTCAGTTAAGCAGATTGAGCAAACTTCTTTCCTACTCTCAAGCCATGAGAGTCCCTGCGAATACAGACGCCAAAGCCATCGTTTTATCCTATGGCATGATGCTGGACCGCATTTCGTCATATGCTATGAAAAAGTGCGTCGAAAATATCGTAACGGGTTAAGCAATTGGGATATCAAAAACATTTATGCCAACTTGTGGAGAGCTTTTAACTTATTGCCAGACAGTAGAAAACACCCTTCTTTCAAAAGCCGAAAGTGTACGCAAGACTGTTTTGAGCACCCGTGAAAAAAGGCTGAAAGAAAAGGCAATGAGAGAGAATTCAAGACCACTCACGTTAGTTGAAAAGCAAAAGCTTGAAGGAATTTAAATGGTCTTGGGGGAACAGTGAAAAACATTGCAGGTTAGTAAACTAGTGAAAAGCGCTGATTATTTTGGGATTAGATATGTGTTTAAACCGACAAAAAGGCACCGTACAAAGAGATTTGAAGTTTTTTACTACAATTAAACACAAAACGCTCTGTACGGTCAAATTTAAGGTAAATAGACCAATTGGTAAAATTATGGACTAAAAACATGAGAATATTAAAAGACCTGTCCTTAAAAAAGCGTAAACAGCCAATGCAAAAAGAGTTTGTTGCAACAGCTGTTGGTTATGTTCCTTGGGGGGGGGACGGAGCGGCAGAGTATTTTTACAACCTCTACAAATATGAAGACGGTACAAGATAATGTGAAAAGTTTGATGGCGGCCAGTATTATACCACACCAGAATGCGGATTTTAGTACCAAAGCGCAGGTGAAAGCATGGGTTTACGGTGGTGCTATTCCGAAAAGCGTTCTCAATTACGAACCTCTTATAGACGAGATCAATAAAGAGATCAAAAAATTATCGAAAACCGCAGGAAATAAATATGTTTACAGATAAACAGCTAAGAGCCTTGTTTGGCATTATAACTTTTATATTTTTATGTTTTTTAGGAATTAAAAAAAATCCTTACTTTATTCAAAGTATTTTGACATTCGCATCTGTTTCTTTGGTAATAGTCACAACTGTTTTTGCAATTTTATGCAATTCTCATATTCCTTCTGAATTGCAGAGCAACCCAAAATATAAAGGTGATGATACAACGGGTTGGGTGAAACTAACACGTGATTTACAACAGTATTTGCACAGACTCTTAAAACTAATAAGTTTAGCGTTTGTCGTTTTAATTTTCCCAAATAGTTATAAAGAAACGGTTTCTTTACCTGTCATTTCTAGGTATGTGGAGTACAAGCTTTCTTTTCCATTGGGATACTTTACTTTGGTACTCAGATATTGCTCTTTGGTATTCCTTTTTAGTTTGTGTATTGTTTCTTATGTTACGTACACGCAGTTTAATAAACATATCTATTTACCCACTACAGTGCTCAGTTTAAAAGCCATAGTAAAACTTCCGATTTTATAAAACTGTTTAGATTAAATGGCATTGTCTCTTCTCAACGTTCATAGATGAAATCAACAAAAACATCAAAAAATCATTGAAAAAGGCGCGTAACAATGACTCATGTCTGCTCACCATTGAGATATCCAAGCGGTAAGGCTGCACTGTATGGAAAAGTCAAAGAAATATTTGAGAAAAAGCATTAAATGGCTGTTCCTATAGAGAGCCATTTGCTGGCAGGTGTAGACTTGCTCTAAAGCTTTTTTTAATGGTGAAGTTAAAGATATTCACATTAACGATATTGATCTGTTCATTTGGAGCTTTTGGTATTGCGTTTTGCACAAGACAGAAGAATTAATAGAAAAAATCAATACAACGACCATTAACTTAGAAGAATGGTACATACAAAAAGATAGAATACATTTAACTCGTTTAAATGCACGGGAATCTTTGCTGCGTTATGGAACTGATGAAAACACCTTTTTTTATATGGACCCTCCTTGTTTTAAAAAAGGAAAAGGGCTTTGTACTTGGTTTTACAAAGCTAATGATCACCACAATTTAGAGAATGTCATCTCCCAACATGTGACAGCACCTTGGCTAATTATTTATGACAACGTTGAAGAAATTAAATTATTGTATAGGCAATATCTCTCAATAGAATTTAGCTTACAATATTCTCTACAAGAGAAAAGGAAAGCTACCGAATTGATGATTTTTTCACCTAAAATCAAAGTACCTCAATTTTTAGAAAAGAATATAGGTTCGCTTCTCAAAGCAGCTTAATTGCAGACTGCATTAATAGGAGCTTTAATCAAATGCTTATGCTTACACCATTTGGCAAAACATTACGTAAAATTCGTATTGATCGAACAGAACGTCTATTAGATATGGCTAAGAAATTAGGCGTATCTATAGCATTTTTATCTTCTGTAGAAATTGGCAAAAAGCCTATACCTGCTGACATGGAAGAAAAGATCATTGAGAAATATGCTTTAGATAAAGAAACAGCCTCTATCTTGAGAAAAGAAGCAAATATTTGTCATAAGAATTTTACAATGAACTCTTCTGCCCCACTTAACCATGAAATTTCTAACACGTTTGTTAGAATTTTTAAGTCTCTTTCACAACAAGATCTGACAAAGTGCAATGAACTCATGGAGAAAGTAGAAAAAAAACAGTGCTTGCAGAATAGAATACCTTGATCTCCTTATTTTATACACTGTAAACATAATTTTATATGTTAAAAACAATAATATCATTTTGAAATAATTGAATAAATATGCAAATCATTCTAAGATTTTTTATGTATAAATTGCTAATCTAATGGAGCTACAAATATGCTAAATAAAGTGACGTTAATCGGGCGCCTTGGAGCTGATCCCGAAAGCAAAACAATGAATTTTGGAGAAGAAATAGTCAATTTTAGTATAGCGACTTCTGAGAGCTATACAGATAAAAAAACCAATCAAAAAGTAAAGAAAACAGAATGGCATTCCGTGGTGATTTTTAATCCACATTTAGCAAAAATTGCACTTCAATATCTAAACAAAGGTTCAAAGGTTTACATAGAAGGAAAATTACAGACACGCAAATGGCAAGATAAAAATGGGCATGACCGCTACACAACAGAGATTGTCTTACCACAATTCAAAGGCGAATTTTATTTGCTTGATGCAAAGAAAGAGCAATCAGCATCCCCTACCCCCTCACCCATTACTTCTCAAAATTATGCTATCGCTTCAGGTGCTACTGATCATGGCACATCTCTTAATGATGCTATCCCATTCTGATTGATAACATATGACAAAGAGAAAAAAACGTACAAAAAGCGAACGTCCTCGGATTAAAGGATGTATCAGAGAACCAAACGGACGCATCTCACGAGCAAAAACACCGCATAAACCCATGGATAAATTGGCAATTGAAATGCGTGCCAAACGCTTTGGCTTGACCATAGAAGAGGCTAAAAATCCGCTTTCCGGAACCTATATCGGGCGGTTTTATTTGCAAGGTGAAATCAATCAAGACCAATATGATGCTGCACAAAAATATCTTGAAGTGAAAAACAATTATCTATGTGCAAAAGAATTGCCTAATGCAATTTATGATAACTTTACTCCTTCATCAAATGAGGAGGCACAAAAACGGTGGATTGAAAGAGCAACTCATTGTTATGAAGAGACGAAAGAGGTTATCAAAGAAACACAACACCTCTATAGACAGTATAATCTTTACGCTGCATTACAATATCTTTTTATAGAAGATCAATCGTTAACACATCTTGTTAGCTCTTTGCGTATTGTTCTTAATGCGCTTCATAAGCATTTTAGCCATTAAAAAAGAATTGACATCAGATGAAAAATCATTAAAATGTGTATATATTTACACATTATGAGTTTAGGTAATGGAACAAGATAGCCGAAAAATCATTGCAAAATTAAAGCGTGATGGCTTTGAACTTATCAAAGTGAAAGGTTCTCATCATAAATTTAAAAAAGATGATAAGGTTGTTATCGTTCCACATCCTAAAAAAAATCTTCCGATTGGTACAGCACGTTCTATCGCACAACAAGCAGGCTGGTTAAAAGAAGGAGAAGAAGAATGAAAAGATTTTTTGCTCTTGTTCATAAAGATGAAGAATCTGCTTTTGGTGTTCAGTTTCCTGATTTTGAGGGACTTTTTTCTGCTGCTGATGAGGAAGAAAATTTAATCGCAAATGCAACAGAAGCACTCCAACTTTATTGTGAAGATATAGATAGAGTGCCTATTCCTTCAAAATTTGAAGAAGTCATACAACGGAAATCTGTCAAAACAGCTTTGTCAGAAGGAGCTTTTTTAATACAAGTTCCTTTTATTGAAAATGATTCAGAAGTCATACGCACAAATATATCAATTGAACGAGGGCTTTTACGTGCAATTGATAATTGTGCACAAAAGAGAGGTTTAACAAGATCTGCTTTTTTGGCAACAGCAGCCCGTCACGAGCTTAATATTTAGCTCATCAATCTGGAAAAATTTCTCACTCTCGATTTTTTTACAAAAGCGTGTAATTGCATATGATCCGCAAACTATTAATGAAAATCAAAAGGCAGCAGGCAAACAAAACGCTATAGTTAAGAGGGATATAACTATCATTGATATTATATACATGGCATCTAATATTTCTGGACCTGTCATTGCCTTTCCCTCCTATAATAATTTCACAATAATTTATAAAATCTAAAATGTTTTAGAAAATTTTATATATTCTATTTTAAAATAAAAAATATAGATTTTTTTGTTGGCATGGTGTAAAAAATTGCATTTAATGACGATACTGCACTAGTCGTATTGCGTCTAAAATTCAAAAATATCCCCAAAATTCAGTAAAATGTCAACTTGAAGCGTGGCTAGAAAGCCCTGTTTTCTAGATAATTCTGACTAATCAATTTTTCACAGAATAAAAATCAATAATTGACTAATTATGTCATTAATTATGACTCAAAAGGAGCAATGATGAAAGCTGTCATCACTAAGCCAATGTGTGTTGTTGGCGACAATAAAAGCACTGTTCGCTTTGAACCATCAACACCCAATAATCCATTTGTTGAAGTTTCCAATCAAGTCTACGCACGTCTCAAGCGCGCCAATGCTGTAAAACCTTTTATTGGAGTCAAAACAACAGCAAAACCTGAAAAGACAGTTGAACAAATTAAGCAAATAGAACAAGAAGCCACACAAACATCAAC
>NZ_JBHIRN010000012.1:46193-70714 GCF_042197205.1 Bartonella sp. AA2SXKL | reverse complement strand
ATTACAGCCATTACCACCGGATTAAAAGCACTTGCAAAAGAACTCAATATTCCCATCATTGCTCTGTCACAACTTTCACGTCAAGTTGAAAACCGAACCGATAAACGTCCACAACTCTCCGACTTACGTGAATCTGGTTCAATTGAGCAAGATGCCGACATTGTGCTGTTCGTTTATCGTGAAGAATATTATCTCAAAAATGAAGAACCCAAAGAAAGCACCGCTGAGTATAACAAATGGCAAGAGGCAATGGAGCAAGCCAAGGGTAAAGCCGAGGTTATTATAGCAAAGCAACGCCATGGTCCGACAGGAATCGTCCCCCTTGCATTTCAATCCGACTTTACATGCTTTAGTGATTTGGAAAAATAGGAGCAGAAAAATGCGTTAAAGAGAGCTTTAAATATCCTTTGAAAGGCATTTGAAGACCCTTTGAGAACATCTTTAAAACTCTTTGAGAAAAAATAAATTGGTACAAAACCTAGTGGCAAAATATACAAAACCCGCTGGCAAGCTACAACAGGCAAGCTACACTGGCTGGGGAACTTGGATTCGAACCAAGATTGACGGAGTCAGAGTCCGCTGTTCTACCATTAAACTATTCCCCAATAAGCCAATTTTACCATTTCTAGCAGATTCTATAGTGTAGGCAAGTGCAAAAAATCTTTAGATTATCGATAATAAAGAGCGATAGGGATATCATTATAATCCCCGTAGTGGCGGTCTCAATATTTTAGCATATAGCAATAAGCGAATAAAAACATGTAAATAGAGCACACCGCGAATGGAGGCATCACAAACTCTTGTTGAAATATTCTCTAATAGGTATATGCCTGTCAGGCAACAGCTACTAAATCATGGAGAATTTATGAGTAATATTCCTACTTATCCTGTTACCCCAAACCTACAGTTGGTATACGTTTCAAACATAGAGTACTCTACGGCTTTTTACAAATTCATCTTCAAGAAAGAACCTGTGTTTACCTCGCCACGCTATGTTGCATTTGCTTCTTCGGGGGACGCTCTCTTTGCTCTCTGGTCTGGGGGCGATACGCCTGAGGAAAATGCACCTCGTTTTTCAGAAATCGGCATTATGTTGCCTACTGGAGAGGACGTAGATAAGCTCTATGCGGAATGGAAAGAGCAAACCACTGTTGAGATAAATGTTTTGAAGGAACCGTATACTGATGTATTTGGACGTACCTTTCTAATCAAAGATCCAGACGGACATATTATTCGTGTTTGTCCACTGGATTAAAAAGCTTGAGATCTGATCTTTAATTGTCTGAATTATAATACCTGAATTATAATAATTGTCTGTTTCCAAAACCTATAAGCTATGCACCCTAAGAGGCTTACTTACGACGCGTGGCTTATCCGTTCGGTGCTGTTCCATTATATTCAGCCCCACAACTTGCCTGTTCCCACAGGCGGCCTCATTGGCTTGGACATCAGTCGGCGTTATTGCATGGCCAGTGATCAGTACCTGTAAATCATAGAAGCTATCCCTCATCGCCTTATGTGGAGTCTTTTGTTGGAATGGGAGGAATATTCTTTACAAGGAAATTGATATCTTTATGAAGTTAAAAAGGTTTTGTACATAAAAACTAATAAAATCAATATATTAAGTGCAGTTATTTTGTATGAATCCACTTAAGAATCCCTACTTTTATGCATGTTTGAATTGATCATTTTTTATATAAGATTGCCATGGATGTATAGACTATAAAAAGCAAATCATGATGCAAATACTATAACGCATAGGTGCATTCAAATGAAATGAAAAGCGGTTATCATTCATAACAGGTCATAAATTTTATGATACGTTTTTATCACAGCACAAATCACATTGTTTTAAATTTCAGTCGTTTGGAATTATCAATAACATAAATTGCATACGTTTAAGAATGGATGTGTTTTGCTCTTTATTTGAGTGTAACCTTAAAAGGAATAATCGTTTGAAACTATCATAAGCTTATAGATTTAGTTCATAAAGATTGCATAAAAGGATTTAAAGACAAGATCATTTTTAAAAACACTTACTAAAAAGTTAGTAAATGATAGGCAGGCATTATATAGATACTATCATCACAATATAGAATGAAAATCACAATGTTATGTCTTATGAAACCGAAAGCATTTCAATGATATAATGCAAGCAAGCGAGAAAAAAACGTTTTAAAAGTTACATTAAAAATACGAAACCAAATGAGCTCCCCCCAAATTTTGGAGGCACCTATTGAAAAAAATGAGGCAGCAAAATTCAAAACCATTGTAACATCTAAGGTATGGGATTTTATTCAATTTTGAGTCAAAAGCTATAATGTTTAAAGATGGCTATTCTAAAGATAACGCCTCCAAAATTGGATTGGTTAATTTTGCCAACTCAAATTTGAGCTGGTTAATTTGCAAAGAAGTTACATTTGAGTGCAAAATGAAAAGATACTTATGAAAGCCTTATTGAGAAGACATTCATTTAAGATGCATTTTCTTTTGATTGGATTGATAAAGTTACCAAGCGTTTATAGATTCTATAATGCTAATGAATGATATCAAATCATAGCTATCATTTACGTTTCTTTTGATAAGTTTTCATATTTCTAAATAGAGCACTTGCAATATGATACGTTTTGTATATATGAATTTACTACTCCATTGTGGATGATTCATTTGAATCTTATAATCAATATCTGAAAGCCGCGTCATATCATTTGGCTCGGCTTTCTTTTTTGAATTCTCTCTTTAGATAGGTTTGTAGCTATTAGATAAGGCTTTCCCGTAAACAGAGCCAGATATACGTGTATTACTATGGAAAGGATTTATTTGCGAGAGGATTACCAGACAATGTTTGTTTTGCTTGCGCAAGAGAAAAATTCTTCTCTCTCAATGATGTGTCTCAGATCTGAAAAATCTTTAGCCAATTTAAGATAAAAGAGGTTGGCACATCTTATACATGTGGTTCAAAGAATCCGCACCGGCTCAAGAGCTTATCATCTCAAATTGCAATTTTTAGAGGAAGAGAAAATATGCATTAAAGGGATTTTAAATAACCCTTGAAAGTTTTTGAAGATCCTTTGAAAAAATAAATTGATGCAAAATCTGCTTTCAAATTATACAAAACCCGATGACAAGCTACAATCATTAAATACTGGCTGGCATTAAATACTGGCTGGGGAACTTGGATTCGAACCAAGATTGACGAAGTCAAAGTCCGCTGTTCTACCATTAAACTATTCCCCAATAAGCTAATTTTACTATCCCTAGTAGATTCTATAGTGCATGCAAGCGCAAAAAATCTTTATGATTATCGATAATAAAGAGCGATAGGGATGTCATTAATTGTTTTGATTTGAATATCGACATCATAAATGTCTTTAAGAATTTCTGGTTGCATAATTTCTTTTGGAGTCCCACAATAGGCCGCTTTCCCATTTTTCAATGCAACAATCATATCTGAGTAAGATGAGGCAAAATTAATATCGTGCATAACAATAAGAATGGTTTTTTTCAGTTCATCAGCTGTGCGGCGTAATTGCTTCATCATAGAAACGGCATGTTTCATATCCAGATTGTTTAATGGCTCATCTAAGAGAAGATAATCAGTGTCTTGGCAGATAACCATGGCTATAAAAGCGCGTTGACGCTGACCGCCAGAAAGCTCATCTAAAAAACGGTCTTGTAAATCTTGTAAGCCGAGATAGCGTAGTGCACTGTCGATAAATTGTTTATCTTCATGTGTATACCAGCCTTTTGAATAAGGATAGCGCCCAAAACTTACTAAATCATACACGGTTAAACGGAAGGATAAAGGATTATCTTGACGTAAAATTGAGAGTTTTTGAGCCAAAATATCGTGAGGAATTTTATCAATATCAAAGCCGTCAATGTTAATTGTCCCTTGATGGTGCGGTAAAAGACGTCTTATCAGCATTAAAAGAGTTGATTTTCCGGAACCATTGGGCCCAATGAGAGAAATAATCCCCCCTTTTGGAATATGAAGGCATAAATTATCGATAATCAATCGTGTTCCGTAAGCCTTGGAAAGATGATTGATCTCAATCATTTTAGTTTTCCCTTCATCAGTAACATTAAGAAAACAATACCCCCACAAAACTCAATGATAAAACTTAAACGCCCTGCCATATGAAAAATTTGTTCTAAAATAAATTGTCCCCCCACCAAACAAATAATCGCTAACAATATTGCAATCGGCACAACAACACTGTGTTTTGCTTGAGGAGAAAGTTCATAGGAAAGGTTGGCAACTAACAGTCCAAAAAAGGTGACGGGGCCTACTAATGCGGTGGAAATGGATACGAGAATGGAAATAAAAATAAGGACAGCTGTTGCACTTTTGTGGTAATTAACGCCAAGATTGAGAGCATTTTCACGTCCCAAAGCCAAAATATCAAGAAGATGACGTGAACGCCATCCAATCAAACTTACAATGAAGACAATGATTGTGGCAAAGCCTATTAACGGTGTATTAAATTTATTAAAATTTGCAAACATAATATCGGTTAAATTCATCATTTGGTCTGGATTTAGTTGCAATTGCATAAACATCCGTAAACTGAAAAAAAATCCGCCTAAAACAACACCGATTAAAAGCGTCAAATGAAGTCCTTTTAGGCTTCCTGAAAAGAGCCAGCGAAAAAGGCTTATTGAAAAAAGGATAAGAATGAGGGCTTCAAGAACAAGCTGTCCTTCTTCATTCAAAAAGGGCAAAGAAAGAGAGCCTACAAAATACATTAGGGCAGTCTTTATTAAAATATAAAGCTGATCAAATCCCATAATTGAAGGAGTAAGAAGACGGTTATTAACGATTGTTTGAAATAAAACCGTGGAAACGCTTATTGCATAGGCAATAAGAAGTAGAGAGGAAAGTTTTGTAAGACGAAATTTCCATGTATAAACATTGATATTCCACGTCATGTAAAGACTAATGATAGTACATGCTATGATGATAAGTGTTGTTAGTACACATATTGTTTTTCTTCTTCTATCCAAGACGCTTTCTCCAGCGTAAAAGCAGTATCATAAAAATAAAACTACCGATTACACCCATTATGGTGCTGATGGGAATTTCAAGAGAGGGATGAATTATTCGTCCTAAAAGATCACAAATCAAGACCAATCCTGCACCGCTGATGGCCACCCAAGGAGCGGTATAGCGCATATTATCTCCCATGAAACTTGAAACAATATTTGGAATAATCAACCCAACAAAAGGGATACGGCCAATGGTACAGACGACAACAGCGGTAATTGAGGCGACAATAAAAAGACCAAAAAACATGACAACACGATAATTCAATCCAAGGTTATTGGTTAAATCTTCTCCCAAACTTGCAACCGTAAAGCGATCAGCAGTACAATAGGCCAGAATACAAAGGGGAAGGGATAGCCATAAGAGTTCATATTTTCCTTCAAGAACCATCGAAAAACTGCCAAATAAGTAAGCTTGAAGAGAAGGAAGTAACATTTCATAATCTGCAATGGCATTGGTTAAAGAGCCAATAATATAGCTTAGCATAATCCCTGTAAGGGGGACAATGAGAGCAGATTTTAGAGGAATGCGTCGCAATAAAAACATAAAAAGTAAAGTGCCTGCCATGGCAAAGATTGTCGCAACGACCATTTTTCCTAAAACAGGAACATCGGGCAAAAAAATCATAATAAAAAGAATGCCAAGGGAAGCAGATTCAATGGTTCCAGTGGTTGATGGCTCGACAAAGCGATTGCGTGTTAATAGTTGCATAATCATGCCTGAAAGTGCAAGTGCTGCGCCTACTAAAAGGATTGCAATGGTACGAGGAAGACGTGTTTGCCAAAAAATAAGCCACGCATGGGGATCGGCTGCGAAAAGGTTAGAAGGTGTGACATCAGAATAACCAACAAAAATGCTGAGGATAGACAGGAAAATTAGAAGTGTTATGGTTATCCAGTAATTCTTCACGTTAAATCATTTTCTAACAAAATCTACAAAAAGCAAAGACTGCTTAATAAACAACCTCTGCTTTTAAATTTTATTTATATAGCAAGCAAGCTCTTTCGTGCGCTTATTTGCTCTTTGTAAAGGCTTCATTGATCTGCTGTGCGGTTTCAATGAGCGCCGTTAAACCACCATTTGCACGATACCAGCTCCAAGAGTCCAAATAAATAATTTGATTTTTTTTGCTTGCTGTTGTGCGGTGAACAAGCTCATTGTTGAGCAATTGTGCTGCGGATTGTCCTTCCCGTCCAATGGCTGCATCGCGATCAATCACCAACAACCAATCAGGATTGGTTTCAAGAATGAATTCAGGAGAAATGAGTTGTCCATGTTTTTGCACGGTAAGTTTATCGGTTGCAGGGGCAATTCCAAAAGCGGAGTGAAAAATATCGAAACGTGATTTTGGTCCGAAAGCACTGATTTTTCCACCAGAGGTCATGAGTATGAGCCCGGTGCCTTTTCCTTGGGTATTTTTACGGACTTCAGCAAAAGCTTCATTGATTTTTGCAATTTCTTTTTCTGCTTCTTGTGTTTTACCAAAAATTTTTCCAAGGATAGACACATTTCGTTTTATATCTTCAAGAGAATTTTCGTTTTCTACGGTTAGATCAATTGTTGGGGCTATTTTGGATAAGTCTTTATATTTTGCTTGAGTTCTGGAGGAAATAATAATCAAATCGGGTTGAAGAGTGGCAATTTTTTCATAATCTGGCTCAAAAACGGTTCCAATTCTTTCATATTTTGCATCGTCAAATTGTTGTAGATAGGAAGGTTTTTTTCCTTCAGGAAGGCCGATAACTGCTTGGATACCAAGGCGATTCATATTATCTAGCGAGGCAAGATCAAACACAACAACCTTTTGCGGAGAAGTGGGAACAGAAGTCGTTCCTGAAACATGATCAATCGTTACATTTGTCTGGGTACTCGTATTTGCAATACTCGTATGAGTCCACAAAATCGTTGCAAAACTAATTGCAACCAGTAAAACAGAAGTCATCCATTTCATATATTTTATCATCGTGATTTTATCCTTTTATCTAATATTACAAAGGTTTGCGCACTTAAAAACTTAACTTTGGTATTTTTATGCACAAAATGAAGCGTAAATAAATAACACTATGTTGTAAAGTTGACTGACATATGTTACAAATCGTTCACTTACCTCATTTTCACTTAATTCTAGTGTTTTTGCAACATTATTTAGAAAGTTTGACATATGATCAATGTATTTAAAAAGCGTACACGTTTGTACGCACTGACAACAAGTGCTTTCTTCTTTTTACAAGGTGTAGATGTTTCTATGGGGAATGGTTGGTTCTCATCATTCCTTCCTTCATTATCATCATTTACCTCTTTCATTGGAGGGTCGAGCACAGGGGCTATAACACCACCCGGAGGAGTGGAGGTTTCTGGAAGAGCAGAACCTAGAGTCGGTAATCCTGTTGGTAGTGGTTCTGCTCAGCCTCAGCCTCAGCCTCAGCCTCAGGCTCAGGCTCAGGCTCAGGCTCAGGCTCAGATTGTGCCTGTTTTAAATCATATTCGACCTATTAGTGCTTGTCATTCTAGAAAGAATAATATTTTTGTTCCTGGCATGATACGGAATGTTGCAGATAGTAGTGTTCGTGTTGCGAGTGTTGCAGGTGCAGTACCTGGTGTTGCGAGTGGTGCAGGTGCAGTACCTGGTGTTGCGAGTGGTACAGGTGCTGTACCAGGGGTCCCAGGTTCAGGCGTCCTATCTACTCCTAGTTCAGGCGTCTTATCTACTAGGATGGAAACAGTAGTAAATGTGCCGCAAGCAGGTGTACCAGCTGGCTCCAGTGGCTCATTAGCTCTTGTACAAGATACTTTATTATCAGGTAATATAGCAGGAGGAGGATTAAACACTGTAAGTCAACAAAGACAAAAGGCTGTATCAGGTGTTGCGAGTGGGGCAGATACAACGAATCTGCCTGCTATTCCAGGTGTTGGTCCAGGTACTATGTCAAATGGTGCTTTGAATAGTATGCCAGGTGTTCCAGGTACAGGCGGTGTATCTACTAGGGGGGCAAGAGCAACAAGAGCAGAAAATGTGGAGGCAAAAGAAGCAAAAACAGCAATAGCAAGTGGGAAGAGAGCACGTGAGGGGCATGCAGGTGTGCCAAGTGGAGTAGGTGGAGAGTTAGTTAGATTACTAGATGTTCCAAGAAATGTAGATGTTTGGACATTATTTAATATTCCGAAAAAAGATAGTTTAGCTGAAACATATTTTCCAGTGGGGGAAGAGGCGCTAAGAGTACAAAAAGCGAGTGCAGATGGTCTTATTGGTATGCCAGGTATATCAAGTTTTGTATTGAATTCTTTAACACCTGATAGAGCAGGTCTTTTTGTGCCTGGTGTGAGTGTATCTACACCGGTTGGTGATGGTGTTGGGGCTCTAGAATTTATAGATTCTGTGGAGGCAGGTAAAGGATTGGCTGATTTACTCAATGGTGATCAGCGAATATATGGATCTATTTCCTGTGATCAGTCGGGAGTATATGCTCTAATAGGGGGGACTATTATAGCGGATCAAGGTGAGAGCGCTGTAAATGTGGAATCTCCCCTTGATGATGGGAAAGTAGTTGTTAATTTGGACGAAGTATCCATTGAAAGTATGAATATTGGGAAAGAACTTTCTGAAAGTTTATCTGCAGTAGGTATACAGGATTATAAAGTAGGTATAGAGAACATAGGTAGTTTATATATTCATGATCCGCTTTATGTTGGTGTATATGTCGGAGATTCTGCTTCAAATATGGGTGCGGAGGTTAAATTGAAAAACTCAAATATTCAGGGTTTTTTTATTGGGCTTCGGGCTGAAGAGACTGGAAAGATCACAATGGTGGGGGGAGGAATCAGAGATGCGTATATAGGTGCTCTTGCTAGTGATAATGGGTGGATTGTTTTAGAGAATGTAGATATTAATGTTAAAAGAATCGGTTTAGTTAGTTTGGGTCCATCCGTTATCGAGATGAGGTCTGGAGCAATTACCGTGAAAGAGGGTGGAATAGGAGTTATCTCTACAAAAGAGGGGACTGTTCTACTAGACGGGACGGTTATCAATGTTGCTGAGGAACCAAAAACTACAGAAGTTGGTACTTCGGAGACGAATATAGGTTTATTGTCACTTGGAGGTACTATTTCCTTTAAAAATGGAAAACTTAGAGCTCCTAATACTATTGCATTTTTGGTAAGTGATAGCTTTAAGAATAATATCTCTGGAGCTTCTAATAGAGTAGAAGCGGAGAATGAGGGTGGCAATGATACGCAACAGGATTCTGACGCTAATAGTGATTCTTTCGTTGGTGAGGTCATCTCTATTGAATCTAGAGATGGCGCTGTCCTTAATAATATTGGTTCCGCGTATTTTGAGGCTTTATTCCCTATAGAGAATTTTTTAGGAAGCGGTGCAGATTCTGGAAGTACTAGTGCACCATCTGGAGCTGGCGCTGGAGATTCTGCAGTGGTGGCGTCTGAGCCAGATGCAAACTCTAGAGTTGTCAACTTAATAGTTTCTGATATTCAAAATTCAACCGTTAAAGTTGAAGGTAAGTCTTATGGTGTATTTTTTGGTGATATACCTTCGAATGTGAGGAGAAAAAATGATCAAACGAGTGTGAGACAAGAAAGTGGTCAAAATGTAGGTCAAAATCTGAGAGAGGGTGGAATAAAAGATGATGGAGATAGTTTGCATGCAGTTCTTTTGAAAAATACGGTTTTCAGAGTTCCTAATGGTGTGGTCATTTATGGTAACAGTTTGGATGGGTACGTCGTTGTAAAAGATGACTCAACTCTTTCGGGTGATTTAGTGTTGAAAGCTGAAGAGGGGTCGCATTTGTCGGTTTTTGTTGAAGACTCTGTCGTCATGGGGGGAGCTCACGTTGATAAAAAATCTCAAGCTAGGCTTTTTCTATCTGGGGGATCAGAGTGGTATTTAACAAAGAATCTGCATAATAGTTTGGAAAATTCAAATACGGGTTGTGTAGATTCATGTCTTTCGTCTATGAATCTTGTAGATAGTAATGTTAGATTTTTTACTTCTTTGAAAAATGAAAATACATCTAATAAAGATATTGAGTATCGAACCCTTCGCATAGGAGATGGGGATGGAACAGTTTATAGTGCTGCTTCTGCCGCTTCTGGTGCTACAATTTACTTCAATGCAAATTTGATGCCTAGCAATACAGAAAATTCTCAAATATCTGACAGATTGTTGATTCATGGTGATGTTTCTGGAAAAACAATGGTAGTTGTGAATGATACTTCTGATGGTATATCACAAAGTCAGGATACACCTCATAGCATTTCAATTATTCAGGTTTTTGGAAATGCAGAGAGGGATTCTTTTAAGCTGAAAGGTGATTATATTACACGAGAAGGGTTACCTTATAAGTATGTTCTTCGTGCTTATGGTCCAACTACTCCTCCGAAAATGCAGTATTTTGATAAGACATTACTTAAAAATAGTAGAAGTGTTTGGGATTTTCGTTTAGAAAATGAATATTTTATACCTCTCGTTTCTGCTTATACTGCTACTGCTAATTTTCAACCTATTTTTAAGGCTAAGCCACTTGTTGCAGTTGATTCTACTGATGCTTCTACTGAAACTGCAATAAATACTAATGCTGACACTGGTGCTGGTGAAGTAAATAGTGAATCCATAACTCCTCCTGTATCTGGGGAATCTGCATCTGTAGTCTCTGTTCAAGGCAATTCACTTTTGAGATCTGAAACATCTGACGAATTTTATGAAGATGATGATGACGAAGATTTTACGGAATCTGAAACATCTGAGGTTGTAGTGCATACCTTTTTACCTGTTACTCCATCTCCATCATCTGTTACTCCTTCTTTATCCAGAAATTTGGCACCTTTAGTACCTCCAAGAGTTAATTTAAGTGGGAGATCTGATACAGGTAGAGGACCTGTAATATCTGCCGATGAAATTTTTGTAACACCTGGGGATCATATTGTATCTAAGAGGCCATCACCTATAAAATCAGCTGCTGCTATGAAGGCTGCTATGAATGCTTCTGTTCCTGTTGTTTCTGAGGTAGCTGTTATATCTTCTAATGGAGTTTCTGCTATGAAGCCTTCTACTTCTGAGATATCTGCTATATCTAATGGAGCTTCTGCTGTGCAGCCTTCTACTTCTGAGATATCTGCTATATCTTCTAATGGAGTTTCTGCTATGAAGCCTTCTGCTCCTGAGATACCTGCTATATCTAATGGAGCTTCTGCTATGCAGCCTTCTACTTCTGTGGTTTCTGAGATAGCTGTTATATCTTCTAATGGGGCTTCTGCGAATGCTTCTTCTCCTGTGGTTTCTGAGATAGCTGTTATATCTTCTAATGGGGCTTCTGCGAATGCTTCTTCTCCTGTGGTTTCTGAGACATCTGCTGTATCTTCTAGAGCTGTTGGGCGTGTTCTTATGCTTAGTCGTACTGGTAATGGAGATGTTTCTTCTAAGGAAACGGTTTCTTCTACATGTGATGATATGAATAATGGTGAGAAGGGATCACAGACTACTTATTTGTGTAGAGATGGTAAATCGCGGACAATAACAGGGAAGACACTGAAGGTAAGTGATAAAACTCAGCATCCTATGCATGCAAAAAATCAGGATACGGTTATTAAGTTAGAGGGAGCCACAATTAGTGGTGCGGATTTTTCTGATAGCAAAAATAATGTTGATTTTAATGAAATATATGCCGTGAGTGCTGTGCTTGCAGAAGAGGGGGCAGAAGTTGTTTTGGATAATAAATCAACAATTACCTCTTCTGTGATTGGGCTTGAAGCGCAAAGTGGCGGGAAGGTTACAATGCATGCTGGAACAGTCAATGCGCGTTATGTAGGCGCTTTGGCGGGTTCTGGATCATCTGTTAATTTAAAGGATACGAAAATTAACGTAACGGGGGATTTAGCTGTGGCTGGTTTGGCGAGTCAGGCTGGTGAGGTAACTATGGACTCTGGAACGGTTATGCTGACAAATGGAGTGGCTGTGAGATCAGAAGCACGGGGACGTGTAAGATTAAACAAAGTTAATATTACTGCGAAAAAGGAAGCAGGAAAGTCGAATTCTACAGAGAAATTTGGACGTGCAGCTTTTTTGGTGAGTGATAATGCTTCTGTTGATTTTAAGAATGGAAATGTTGTTACTGATGCTCATGGTTTGTGGATTATAAAGTCTGATGATAATGTGGTTGAGACCGGCTCTTCCAGGAGAAGGAGATCTTCTGACGTTCGTCCTACTATGAATCACGTAAATATCGAGTCTTCTACTGTTAAAGTGGAAGGTGACGGAGTCTACGGCATATATTTTGATGGGGGAACACAGAAGGAAGCGAGTCAACAAAATCGAAGTCAGGATTTAACAACTGAGAAAACAAATGTTGTTAAGCGGAGTACTGTGTCCAAACAGGAAAAAACGCCTATAGGCATAACAGGGACAGTTTCGTTGAAAAAAACTGATTTTGAAGTTGCAAATGGTATAGCTATCTATGGTAATAATTCTGGTGGTCGTGTTTCATTAGAAAATAAAACAACTCTTGCTGGTGACTTGTTATTAAAAGCCGAGAATGATTCGAACATATTGGTTTCAGTTGATAATTCTATTGTTACAGGCGGTGTTCGCGTTGATAAAAATTCTTATGCAAAATTAGACTTGGCTAATAATTCACAGTGGATTCTAAAAAGAAGTGCACAGAGGAATTTGGGGACTCTAGATTCAGGATGTGTGGATTCATGCATTTCTTCTGTAAGTCTTGTAAATAGTGCTATTGATTTTGCACCTTCGGAATCTGAAGGAAAATATCAGACTCTCCATATTGGAAGTGGGAAAGGAACTGTTTATGCGGCACAGGGTAATGCTGTAATTCATCTCAATGCACGTTTAAATCCTCGTGATCCGAGTGATCAGCAAGTCATTGATCGGCTTGTCATTCATGGTGATGTTTCTGGAAAAACAAAAATACATGTACGAGGTGATGCGGGCAGTGTAGGAGATGGTAAAGCGAATGCCAAGATTGCTCATAGTGTTTCAATTATTCAGGTTTATGGTCAAGCGAAGAAAGACTCTTTCCAACTCGATGGCAATTATGTTGCACTGAGAAACTCACCTTACAAATACACCCTTCGTGCTTATGCTCCAGAAGCGACTTCGAAACAGGAGCATGTTCAGCAGAAATTTGTTAAGGATGGTGGAGAATTTTGGAATTTCCGTTTAGAAAATCAGTATGTTAAGTCTGTTGGATCTGCTGCCCTTCCTGCACAATTTGTAAGGTCTGTTGTTCCACAGGTTCCAACTTATCTCAGCTTGCCTAATAGCGTATTCCACGCTGGTTTGATGGATATTAGCAATCAAAATAAGCAATTGGAGACGTTGCGGATGACTTCTACAGGAATGGTAGAGGTTCGTGAAAATCCTGCTTTATACTTGCGCGGCTATGGTGGAAGTTACCGTTATGCTTCAGATCTGTCCGCACTTGAATATGGTTACGGAAGTGATCTTAGTTATAATGGTGTAGAGGCAGGTGTTTTGCTGCAAACTATTGAAAATGCTGACAGTGCTATATCCTTTGGCGTTATGGGAACTTATGGAAAACTTTCTCTGCAGCCTGTGAATGTTGAGCACAGTCAGAAGAGTGCATTTGATAAATGGACTGCTACGGTATATGGTAGCATGCAGCATAATGTTGGCTTCTATGTTGATGGTCTTTTATCCTATGGTCTGTTCAAAGGTGATGTTCTCACCCTTGCACGGGGTAAAACAGCAACATTAAAAGGTAATCCTTTGAGTGTTTCTTTAGCTGGTGGTCAGACAATTATGACAGGATATAAGGGCTTTGTCTTTGATCCGCAGGTTCAGGTTGTGTATCAACATCTCCAGTTTAATAAGGCCCGTGATATCGACAATTTTAATATTGAAATGGGTAACCTTAATCAGTGGGTAGCACGTGTTGGTGGACGTTTAACCAAGATTCCTACAGGTTCTGAAGGCGTGAATGCTGTTGCTTTCTATGGTAAGCTTTATCTTGCTCATGGTTTTGAAGGAAAACAGTCTATGCATTTCAATGATGCTTTCAAGTTAGGAGCTTTTGGTTCTTCTCTAGAGGCTGGATTAGGTTTTAATGCCAAATTGTTGCCACAGTTCTCTCTGCATGCTGATATTCTCTATCAACATAAGCTTAATAAGGCTGGTTTTTCGGGAACAAGTTTTTCCGGAGGAATACGTTATCAGTTTTAATATAAGGTACACTATGTACCTTTTTAGAAAAGGCAGCACATTGTGCTGCCTTTTTTCTTTGTAACAACTTGTGTTGTCTTTAAAAGATTTTCGTCTTCTTGATTGAGCAAAAAAAACATAGTTTTTTGTGTATGAGAGCACTTTTCTCCGCTAAAGCGAATTTTCTTAAAATTTATGCTGCTACTGATGCGATAGAGTGCTTCGCTTTTATCGGCTTTTTAAGCGTTCAGCAGACAGGTATGCGTTACGTTATCCTTTTTAGTACTGTATTGATATTATCTAATATAATATTTGATGTTTTCTAAAGCTCGTTTTTGAGAGTTTGTTTTTTACGGATTTAAATCATTGTTTCATTCATCTCCTTGTGGATTAATTTTTAGAGTTCACAAGGCTAGATTGTGTTTTTAATTAATTGCACGCACTGGTTTCATTTTTTCTTTACACGAAATACAGAATGCATTATACACTTATAAATTGTGTTTTGTTGTTATTCTCTTATAGATGGTTTTTAGCGTAGAGCTTTTGCCAAATTTATTGGGATAATTCATTGCACAGTTCAAATAAGCATGAGGCATGTTCTTTTGTTACACTTTTCGTATTTTTGAGGTGTGCAAGGGGGTGTTTTGTAAGTGCTTTTGTTTTTAATGAGAGGGGAAGGAAAGTTTCGAGGGAACTATGATTAAAGTTTTTAGAAATCATGTATGTTTATGTGCTTGTACAACAGCTATCCTCTCTTTGCTTCAAAATGGAAGAGAAGTGTATGCGGCTGCAGAGGGGAAGGATAGTAAACCTTATGTTATAAAGGTTATCCCAGTTGTCTCTGCTAATTCTTCTCCTTATCTTAGCGGGAATAATAAGCATAAGCTTCCTCTTAGTGGAGAGAGTGGGGATAATTATTACCCTTCTAATATGATTAATGTTGGCAATAACGATGAGGGTATTCGTGGGGGGAGTGACTATCGTAAGCTGAGTGGAGTGGATGGATGGAATGGACATAAGGATAATGTAGATAACTCTGTTAAAGATGCAGACTCTGATGCAAGAGGAGTGAATCCTGGGTTTTATTACTATAGTGGATTATATTATATATGCGATAATTGCGGGGAATCCAAAATTGATAATAAATCTTATACAATTACGAAAGAAAACGTTTCCAATTATCCTGTTGATCCTACTGCTATAACAGTGAAGCGGATAGGGACCAGAGTTGATGGAGAGAATGTAACTGTTAGCAGTGAAGTTTCTGATAAATCTTTTTTGCGTGGTGTGGCTGTATCCGATGATGGAAAGATTGTTTTGAAAAAAACGACGCTTAAAAATACAAAGTTAGCTCTTTTTGCTCATAATGGAATCATTGAGGTAAAGCAGGGGATTATAGAGGACAGTGATAGGGCTGTTGAAGCTGTGGGGAATTCATTGGTTATTTTAGAGGGTGCAAAAGTTAATACGCGTGATGGGAAGGCAAGTCTTTCCAGTTATAGCGGGGCAGATATTTGGGTGGAAGGTGGGGAGGTTAACTTTACCAACAGTCATGGGATTTCTGCGATGTTGGGAGGGAAGGTTATTCTCGATGGTGTTACTCTTACTGGAAAGGGCCACAAAGATAAAAATGATGCGGCTTTTTTAATGGATGAAGGGGGACGTGTTGAGTTTACAGGGGGGACTATTAAGATTGAGGGTGCACATGGTATATTATTAGAAAATCCCGTCAAGCTTTTTAGTGTTGTACCAGAACGATCTGAAACAGAAGCTGAAACTGAAGATGAAGCTGAAGATTTATCGAATAACTTTTATGTGACCGAGGCTAATTTTAAGTCTTCTTCTGTTACCGTAAAGGGTGAGGGATCTTATGGTATCTATTTTCAGGGAGAAAAGCCATGGAGCGAAGATGGGGATAAAAAAGAGGAGATTTCATTAGAGGAAGAAAAAGCTCCACCACGATTGGAAGTTGTTAATTTGGATACAACAGAGTTTTCTGTTGAAGACGATACGGCTCTTTATGGCAGCAATGTTATTTCTGGTGCGGTGAGTTTGATGAAAAGCACTCTTCGTTCAGGGAATTTTTTATTAAAAGCTGAGAAAGGGGCATCTGTGATCGTTTTGGCTGATGCTTCTACTCTTGAGGGTCGCACACACGTTGATAAGAATTCTAATGCTGAGCTTTATTTGGGAGGTCATTCTCAATGGATTTTACAACAACCGTTGCAAAAAGATCAACACGAGGCTGCACATGATTCTTCTATTTCACTCGTTAGTCTTATGGATGAGAGCTCTATTAATTTTAAAAGACACGAATCTTCTTCTGTTGATGATTATCAAACCCTTCGTGTGGGAAAGGGAAAGGGTGAAGTTTATAGAGCACAGGGCGGTGCCTCTATTTCTCTTAATACATACCTGAATAGTGGTGGTGCTCTTGTTAATCAAAAGACTGATCGTGTTTTAATTCATGGTGATGTTTCGGGAAAAACAAAGCTCCAAGTGCATGGAGTTGCAGGAAGTCCAGGAGGATATACGGGAAAGGGGGGGAATGCTGAAGGTATTTCAATCATTCAGGTTTCTGGACAAGCAAAGCAAGATTCTTTTCAGTTGGAAGGTGGTTATGTAGCCTTAAACGAATTACCTTATCAGTATAAGCTTTATAGTTATGGTCCAGAATCTGAGTTTGGAAAAGCAAGTATGGATCAGAGATTAGTTGAAGGTAACGGGGAATTTTGGGATTTTCGCCTTGAAAGTAGGTCTATAGATTCTGATGTTCAACCTAAACCAGATCCTTCTCCTAAGCCAATTCCGGGACCAGAACCTTCTCCAGAACCAGCTCCGGAGCCTCATCCTCGTCCTAAGCCGGGCGTTAAGGCTGTTGTTCCGCAGGTTCCGACTTATCTCCTTTTGCCTAATGTCTTACGTCATATTGGTTTGATGAATGTTAACAATCAAAATAAGCGGTTAGAAGCTTTGCGTATTACTTCTGGGGGCTTATTAGAAAGTCGTGAAAATCCTCTCTTTTTTGTGAGCGGTTATGGCGGCAATCATCGTTATACTTCAAATCTTTCCACGCTTGAATATGGTTATGGCGGCGAGTTTGATTATAATGCACTAGAGGCAGGTGTTTTGCTGAAAGCAATCGAAAATATGTATGGTTCCACTTCTTTTGGAGTTATCGGGGCTTACGAGAGATTTTCTTTGCAACCTTTGAATGTTGAGCAGAGTCAAAAAAGTACATTTGATAAATGGTCAGTTACGGCATATGGTGGTATGCAGCATGATGCAGGTTTTTACGTTGATGGTCTTGTGTCTTACGGCTTGTTTAAAGGTGATGTTCTAACAACTGCACGTGGCAAGACGGCAACATTAAAGGGTTTCCCTTTAAGTGCTTCATTGACTGCTGGTAAAACGTTTATGGTGGGGGAGGACGGTTTTGTTTTTGATCCGCAAGTTCAGGTTGTTTATCAATATCTTCAATTTAATAAGGTGCGTGATGTGGATGGCTTTGATATTGATTTAGGAAAGCTTCATCAATGGATAGGGCGTGTTGGGGGGCGTTTAACAAAGAGGCTGGTCGTTACTGATGAGGCTCAAGTTATTTCTTTCTATGGCAAGCTTCATCTTGCTCATGGTTTTGAAGGAAAACAATTTGTGCATTTTAAAGATGCTTTCCAGCTAGGTGCTTTTGGTTCTTCATTAGAAACAGGATTAGGTTTTAATGCCCAATTGTCTCAAAAATTTGCGCTTTACGGCGATTTGGTTTATCAGCACAAACTAACGAAAGCTGGTTTTTCTGGAACAAGTTTTTCAGGTGGATTGCGTTATCATTTCTAGTGTTGTTCCTGTTTTTGATTAATCTTTCAAAAAGCCACAAGTTGTACTTGTGGCTTTTCTCATTATCTATTCATCTTGTGTTATAGCATTTTTACGAGAGTATGACTTTGCATATCTTTAATATGCTTTTAGGTTGGACTTCTTTCGTTTTTTTGAAAAGTCTGAAGGTTTGTACGTTATCGTTTCAAAACGCGTATTTCAGAGTGATTATTATACTATTTATAATATTTTGATTTATAAAGATATTTTTTAATTTAGGGCGCTGAAATATTTTCAAGGATTTTATTATGAATCCATAAAAAGCATTCCTGTTCATATTATATGTAAAATTGGCAGGTGGATAATCGTTTAAGAAAGGAGTCAATATAATTTGGGGGATTATGTTAAGAGGAGAGGATTTACAATATTAGAAATTGGCAAAGACAAAGATGCTACTCAGGCGCAATGAGGGCTGTATCCGATAAACTTGATATTATATCTGCTGTCGTTATGAAATGGAGATGGAAATATGAGATATATCTGAGAAAATTGGTGGATTAGAAACATAAATAACGTATTATTTTTTGAAAATGCGTTTTCTTTAAAGAATGTGATAAATAAAAAGATAAAATTATATGTCATTTTCACCTTTTAGATACGGCTCTGAATATTTTAAAATGTTGAAAAGAGATGGTAAAAATCGGAACAGATTTTAATTTTTACACTTTCCTCCTCTTTCTAAATTAGTTCGTATTTCCATAAATACTGCCTAAAACAGCTGTATGTGATAGCTTTGCTTCCCAATTTTGGCATATATTCAGTTTTGTCTGCTTACGAGTGCCCATTGTTTCAATATAATATTTATCTCGAATATTAATTATACACGCTTTGGGTATTGATTAAACAACAGTTAAAATAGGCATTCTTAATGTACAAAAATTCCTTAAAGCTGCTTTTAAATAACAACTTTAAAGATGATTTTCCTCTAATTTTTCAGTTATATTTTTGCAAATCCCTTATAAAAAAATAGATTTAGACTGTATTTTTAGTAACTTTTAAATTCCATATTTACATAAAACACAAAAAGCATTAATAAGATCTGCGCAGTTAATCCAAAACGTATTAATTTTTTCTCTTTGTTAAGTTTTTTGATACATTACGTATTACTTTTATGGGCAAAATTATGGTGTAATTATGGTCAATCTATTTAAAAATCGTTTTTCCTTATGTACTTTTACAACAGCATTTCTTTTTTGTGCACACAATGTTGATGCTACGGTTCAAGGTGGTGCTGTTGTTAATACTGGGGTACAAGATCGTTCTGGCGTTAATGGTAAGACACAAAATAATCAGGATCAATTTTCATGTAGTATGAATAGTGAATTTTATCGGTGTAATGATGGTAAAAAACACTACTTTTACAATAAAAATTATCAAAAAACTGATGAAAATACGAATGAAACTGTTGCTATACAAGCATCTGGAAGAAAAACGCTTCTCTTAGGGAAAAATATAACTGTTAAGGATGCTTCAAGTGCTGTTATTTCAAAAGAAAGTTTTTGGAAGTATGGGGTCGTGGCGAGTGAATATGGACAAGTGATTATAGAAAGAGGAGAGATTAACTTTACAAAGGGTATCGGAGTTAAAATAAAAAATTGGGGACAGGTCGATTTAAGGAGTAGTTCTATTACCGAACAAGGTAGTCAGGGGATGGGTATAGATGACCATAATGAAAATTCAGCTTTTCATGCGTCTAATGGGTTTATCCATTTTGAGAAAGGTAAAGTTAATCTAGCCAATGCTCATGGTTTTTCAATGCATGGGAATAATATCGATGGGAAGGGTGTCTTTATAACTATCGTGGATTCTACGGTTTTGGTAGAAAGTAATACGTCTTATGGGTTGCGTTTTTGGGAGGGACTAGGAGACAGAAATGAGGAAATGAAAGATCACGAGTATCCCTATTCTTTTTATATTTTTGCGGGTGAGGAAGAGATGTTCGGAAGTCTTCCAAAAACGAACTTACCCGTACGAGGGATTGTTGACTTGACAAGAACCTCTTTTACAGTTCCAAAGAGTGCGGCTATTTATAGCAGAGGATCTGGTGGTGTTGTTAGGCTGTTGGATAATTCCAAACTTTCTGGAGATTTATTACTGAAGGTTGAGGATGGCTCTTTTGTGAAGGTTTCAGTGGATGCTTCTACACTTGTAGGGGGGACACATGTTGATGAAAGTTCTTCTGCTGAATTTCGGTTGAGAGGTGATTCAAAATGGATTTTATCACGACCGAAAAATAAAAATTTGCAAGTTCCTAGTTCTATAGGTGTTTCATCAATTTCATTAATACATCTTATTGATAGTTCTATTATTTTTGAACAACCAGAAACTAACATAGTTGATGGCTATCAAACCCTTCGTGTTGGGAGAGGAACAGGTGAAGTTTATAAAGCACAGGGTAATGCACATCTTTATCTCAACACTTATTTGAATAAGGGGGGGGCTCTTCAGAATCAAAAAACGGATCGTTTTTTAATCCATGGTGATATTGAAGGAAAAACGATAGTACATGTGCATGGTGTTTCAGGAAGTCCTGGAGGTGGTACGGAGCGTTATGGAAATGACAAAGGTATCTCGATTATTCAGGTTTCTGGAATAGCGGAGAAAGATTCTTTCTTGTTGGATGGTGATTATATTGCATTGGACGGTCTACCTTACCAATATAGGCTTCATGCTTATGGCCCAAACTCTGAATTAGGAAGAGCGAGTGCGTCTCAAAGATTAGTCGAAGGTGAAGGAGATTTTTGGGATTTCCGCCTCGAAAATGGATTTATTGATTCTGATACTACATTTAGATTAACTCAGAGTTCTAAACTTAGTTTAGGTGGTGAGCATCATTCTAGGCAAGGCGTTAAGGTTGTTGTGCCTCAGGTTCCAACTTATCTGCTTTTGCCAAATAGTTTATTCCATGCTGGTTTAATGGATATCAGCAATCAAAACAAGCAGTTAGAGACAGTACGGACTAATCCTAGTGGAATGTTGGAAATTCGTGAAAATCCTGCTTCATTTTTGCGTGGCTATGGTGGAAGTTATCGTTATGCCTCAGATTTATCTGCGCTTGAATATGGTTATGGGGGAGATCTAGGGTACTATGCACTAGAGACAGGTGTTTTGCTACAAACTGTTGAAAATGTTGACAGTGTTATATCCTTTGGGGTGATGGGGTCTTATGGAAAGCTTTCTCTACAACCTCGAGATGTTGCACAAAGCCAAAAAAGTACATTTGATAAATGGACTGCTACAGTTTATGGCAGTATGCAGCATGATGTAGGATTCTATGTTGATGGTTTGTTATCTTATGGTCTGTTTAAGGGAGATGTTCTGACAACTGCGCGGGGTAAAACGGCAACATTGAAGGGTAACCCTTTAAGTGTTTCCTTGATGAGTGGTCAGAAAATTGCCACAGGATATGAAGGTGTTGTTTTGGATCCACAGGTTCAGGTTGTTTATCAGCATCTTCAATTTAATGAGGCCCGCGATATTGATAATTTTAATATTGAGATGGATAAACTTGATCAATTGATGGTGCGTATGGGTGGTCGCTTGATAAAGACTCTTACTGCGTCTGAAAAAGATCGTGATGTTTCTTTTTATGGAAAGATTCATTTTGCCCATGATTTTGGAAAAGAAAGGTCTGTGCGCTTTAAAGATTCTTTCCAGTTAGGGGCTTTTGGTTCTTCTCTAGAGGCTGGATTAGGTCTTAATGCTCGCTTGTCTCAAAAATTTGCGCTTCATGGTGATTTGGTTTATCAGCATAAGTTGAGTAAAGGTGGTTTTTCTGGAATCAGTTTTTCTGGTGGATTGCGCTATCGTTTTTAGGATGATCACCTTGAGGTAAGTTGTTTAAAAAACCACAAGCATAGCTTGTGGTTTTTTATTATTTGTTTGCAACTTTTTAAATAAGTTTTTTAAAAAAATGTTTTTTTTTGCATGAGCAAGTTTGTTTCTTTTTAGAAACGAGATAAGGCTTTCTGGTTTGCAGTTTTTGCTTCTTATGCTGTTTTTCTTCTTTGAGTTTATTTTTATTAAATTCTCTTGAAATCACTGCTTTGGGGTGGAATTTTTATTTCTATCTATATTTTTACGCGTTTTTATAAATAATACAATTTTAAATTGTGATATTTTGGGATTCTGGCTTTACATAAAATATAGGGTGGATATATAAAATACAAAACGTATTTTAAATTATCACGCGTAACCAAAGTTATTAAACAGAACGCGTGTTTTTTGTTTTTAGAGAAGGGGAAGAAAGTTTGTAGAAAATTATGTTTAAAAATCATCTCTCTTTATATCATTTTACAACGGTTATTTTTTTCTTTGTATACAATACTGATGCAGGTGAGATTTCTTCTGAGAAGAAGCCATATTCATGTAACGAAAGTGCCTCATTTTATCGCTGTAATGATGGTAAAACGCATGAAATTACCAAGAAAACTTATCAACTTACGGGTGAAAGTTCTTATGCTGCCATAGAGGCATCAGGGAAAAATACAGTCATTGAGGGAGAGGCTATAATCATTAACGGTGTTTCGAATGCACATGGACATTCAGAAACAAACGCTTGGACAACAGCTGTAAAGTCCTCAAATGGGGGAGGCGTTGCTCTATTTGATTCCATGTTAAATAACGTGTCGATAGGGGCCGATGTCAATGAGGAGGGAGCTTTTGAAATGCAGGATGGGGTGATTAAAGCAACCAGAATGGGGATCAGTGTTGGGGGTAAAGGGTCGTTTGTTTCTTTGACCAAGACAGAGATTAAGACATCTTCTGATGCGATAGGTCTTTTGAGTCATAATGGTGCAAAAATTTATATGAAAGGAGGAAAAATTGATTTTGCTGATGGTATTGGTGTTCAAACAGGAGGAGATGGAGAAATTAATTTAGAGGGCGTTTCTATTACTGGGAGGGGGAAACAGGAAACAAATACAGATAATCATCGTGAAGGTTCTGCTTTTAGTATGCTTCAGGGGAAAGGCTCTCTTAATTTCCAGAAGGGAAACGTTAATGTCGACAATGTTCATGGCATTGTAGTGCAGGGGAATAACCATAATGCTGCTCATATAAAATATTCCAATGTTTTTGTGAGAGGGAATGGATTTAATGGCATGCACTTTTTTTGGGAAGCTGTCTTAAATGATAAAAAAACAATTATACCTGGAAAAGGGACTGTCGATTTGACAAAGACAACTTTTATGGCTCCAGAAAGTACGGCTATTTATAGTCGTGAATTCGAAAGTTCTGTTAAACTCTTACAAAATTCAAAAATTTCTGGAGATTCACTCCTGAAAGCTGTTGAGCGTTCTAATGTAAAGATTGAGGCTGATGCTTCTACCCTTGTAGGAGGCGCACATGTTGATGAAAGTTCTACAGCTAAGATAGATTTAAAAAATGGTTCAAAGTGGATTTTATCGCGACCAAAATATGACAAATTGCAAAATTCTGATGCTTCTGGTTCTAGGTTAAAAGATTATTCTTCTATTTCTTCGGTTAATCTTACGGATAGTTCTCTTGTTTTTGAAGAATTAAAATCTAAAAAAACAAATGGTTATCAGACACTTCTCATTGGAAAAGGATTTGGGACTGTCTATAAAGCGCACGGTGATGTGAATCTTTATCTTAATGCATATTTGGATAAAGGCGGAGCTCTGCAAGAGCAAAAAACTGACCGGCTTTTAATCAATGGTGATCTTGAAGGAAAAACAACAGTTCATGTTTATAAGATTCCTGGAAGTCCAGGGGCATTGACGGGAGATGGTGGTAATAATCAGGGGATTTCCATTATTCAGGTTTATGGAAAAGCCATGGAAGATTCTTTTCAGTTAAAGGGGGGGTATGTCACACTTGAAGCCTCCCCCTATCAGTATCATCTTAAGAGTTATGGTCCAGGCTCTGCTTTAGGGGCGGCAGATTCCAATCAAAGAGTGCTTAAAAACTCTGGAACATTTTGGGATTTCCGACTTGAAAGTCAATTTGTTGATTCCACTAAAGTTTTTCCTGTTCTTGATTTGGTTGTCCCCCCTTCTTCTGATGATATTCCTTCTTTTTCTAAAATTCATCCTAATATTACTGGAGGTGAGGATGGTTCTATTGATTCTAACTCTCAGCAAAAGTCTCAGGAGCCAAGTCTTTCTTCTCCTGTAGATTCTCCTGATAGGGATTCCCATCTTACGACCACACCTAATGTATCTGATGTTTTTGTACTTGAGATCCCCAATCCTCTTTCCTCTCTTGCACCTGTTGTTCCCGCTATTGCTGAATCTAATCCAGTTTCTCCACCTGCATCTGGTTCACCTGTTCCGCCGCATGTTTCACCCACTCCTTCTGTTGTTTCCCCAGTTGCATCTGGTTCACCTGTTCCGCCGCATGTTTCACCCACTCCTTCTGTTGTTTCCCCAGTTGCATCTGGTTCACCTG
>NZ_JBHIRN010000012.1:0-46093 GCF_042197205.1 Bartonella sp. AA2SXKL | reverse complement strand
CCACTCCTTCTGTTGTTTCCCCAGTTGCATCTGGTTCACTTGTTCCGCCGCATGTTTCACCCACTCCTTCTGTTGTTTCCCCAGTTGCATCTGGTTCACTTGTTCCGCCGCATGTTTCACCCACTCCTTCTGTTGTTTCCCCAGTTGCATCTGGTTCACTTGTTCCGCCGCATGTTTCACCCACTCCTTTTGTTGTTACTCCACCTGCGTCTGGTTCTTCTGTTCCGGCATCTGTTTTTGAGCCTTCTTCTCATTTTGAGCCAAATGTGAGAGTCGTTGTTCCACAGGTTTTGACTTATATTCTTGTGCCAAATACCTTATTTTATGCTGGATTGATGGATATCAGTAATCAAAGCAAGCAGTTGCAAGCGCTGCGAACTGTTCCTGGTCGGTTGTTGAAAAATGATGAAAATCCCGCTTTGTTTTTGCGCGGTTACGGTGGACATCATCATTATACTTCAAATTTGTCTGCATTTAAATATGGTGATTATGGCGGTGAGCTTGATTATAATGCACTAGAGGCAGGTATTTTACTCAAGAAAATCGAAAGTGCATACAGTACGACATCTTTTGGGATTATGGGAAATTATGGCAAGCTTTCTTTGCAGCCTCGAAAGGTTAAACAAAGTCAAGAAAGTATATTTGATAAATGGACAATAACAGCATATGGAAGCATGCAGCATGATACGGGGCTCTATATGGATGGTCTCTTCTCTTATGGTTTGTTTAATGGAAATGTTCTCACACTTGAGCGAGGTAAAACGGCTGCATTGAGAGGGAAGCCCCTAAGTGTTTCTTTAATTGCTGGTAAAACGTTTATGATAGGCAGCCGATATTTTATTTTTGAACCACAGGTTCAGTTTGTTTATCAAAATCTCCAGTTTCATAAGACTCGTGATATTGATAATTTTAATATTGATATGCGAAGTCCAGATCATTGGGGGATGCGTATTGGTGGGTATTTAACGAAGACACTTACATTTACTAAAGATAAAGATGCACATGTTCTCTCATTCTATGGTAAGCTTCATTTCATTCGTAGTTTTGATGATAAACAATTTGTATATTTTAAAGATGCCTTCCAGCTTGGTTCCTTTGGGACTTCTTTAGAAGCTGGATTTGGTGTTTTTTCGCAATTATCTCCCAAAATTATTTTTCATAGCGATCTGATTTATCAGCATAAATTTACGAGTGACGGCTTTTCCGGAACGCATTTTTCTGGTGGATTAAGTTATCATTTTTAATTGTATTTTTCTTTAATACATCCTTTGTGAAAGACATAAGCACAAAACATAGTTTTGTTGTGTCGTTTTTCTGATTTTTGACTTTACATATAATACAAAACAAATTATATGTAACGGTACATAATAAGTAGATGAACTAGGTGTGTCTTTTCAGTTTTTTATGAATAAAATAAAGGAAGTTTAGACTAAATTATGATTAAAGTACTAAAACGCTATGTGTGTGTTCTCTTACGACCTCTATTTCTTTCTTCGTGCACAATATAGATGTGAGTGCAGAAGATTATAACCCCTCGTGTAATTCTCTTTTTAAGTCGTATTCGTGTGATACAGTTGATGCTTCTCGTACTTTTGGAAGTCGTAATAAGTTATATATGAGTGGATTGGATAGGAGGACTACAGGTGTTATTTTTACAATACGAGCTCATAACATAGTTATTAAGCCGCAAAAAAGTAAAGGGGAAAAAGGCTTTCAGGAACTGATGGAATTTTAGAATTAAAGAGATCTGAGAAGATTACATCAGCAGTGGTTGTGTCAAAAGATAATAAAACTTCTTTTAAAAAGAGTTCTATTACAGGAAATGGCGAAAAGAAAAGTGGTAGAAATGCTACGTTATCTCAATCTGTGTTTGGTGTGAAGCAGGGTGGTTCTTTCCTTTGATGAAGGTAAGATTCAGGTTTCTGTTGTTCATGGTATAGAGGCAAGTGTCTTGCTCAATGCGGTTGAGGATACACATCACACTTTGAGCTTTGGAATAATGGAGAATAATGGAAAAAAACTTTCTACAACCTCAAGATGTTAAAGAAAGCAAAAAAGTACATTTGATAAATGGTCTATTACAGTATATGGCAGCATGCAGCATGATACAGGCTTTTATATAGATGTCCTTTTTTCCTATGGTTTATTTAAAGGGGATGTTCTCACGCAAGCAAGAGGCAAGACAGCAACATTGAAGGAAACACCTTTGAGTGCTTCATTGATTGCGGGCAAGTCATTTACGACAGGGCATAAAGGGGTTATTTTTGATCCGCAGGTTTAGGTTATTTATCAAAATGTGCGGTTTGATAAGGCGTCTGATATTGATGGTTTTGATATTGAGATGGGAAAACTTGATTTATGGGTGATGCGTGTTGGTGGTCTTTAAGAAAGATGCTTGCTGCTTCTGAAGAGGCTCTTGTTGTTTCTTTCAATTGCGAGCTTCAGCTTGCCATTAGTTTTAGAGGAAAACAACGTGTGCGGTTTGGAGATGAATTCCAATAAGGGCTTTTGGCTCTTCTCTAGAAACTGGAATGGGATTGAAGGCTCAGTTGTCTTCAAACTTTGCTTTGCATGGAGATGTAACTTATCAGCATTGCCTTAGAAAAGGTGGTTTTTCAGGGATTATTTTTTTCAGGCGGTTTATACTATCGTTTTTAGGTGCCTATGAAATATAGAGTAATTTTTACATAAGTTATAGAGTGTTTTTGAAGTATAAAGTGATTATTTAAGTTTTATACTTGCTATTTTTAGTGTGTTTAACTTAATGTTATGGGGAATGTTTTTTATTTTTAACTAACAGGGGGAGAAAGGCAAATTGGGAATAAAGTTATGGTTAATGTATTAAGCGGGTATAGATTTTTATTTATTACAACGGCTATTGTTTCTTTTTTGCCAATCGTGAGTGTTAATGCGAATCCTAATAATTTAGGAACTTCCTGTAATGTATCAGGGAGTTTTTTTACATATAGCGATAGTAAAAAACATACGATAAGTAATAAAAATTATACTCCTTCTGTCTCTTCTCTAGATGATTTTATTGCTGTCTTCTCTATAGAAAAAGAGGGAACTGTTTTAAATTTATTAGAGACAAATATTATCTCGCATAGGCCAAAGCAGTCATTTTTATATAGTGCATCTGTAAAAGATGATGGCAAGCTTGTTCTAACCAATTCAAATATTAAGGATATGTCCGGTTTTCGTGTTCAGAACGGGCAAGTTGTGATGAATAGAGGGAAGATTGAAGGTAGTTTGCAAGCTGTATGTGCAGAAGGAAAAAAAACCGATATTGCTTTAGTGAGCGTAAATATTGATATTGTATCAGATAATTTGAATGCAAAAGGGATTGGATTTGTTAGTAGTTCTGATGCATTCATTAGGATGTCAGGCAGTACTATTACTTTTAATGAGATTGGTGCGTTTTCAACACAATTTGGGGGAAAATATCTTATTGATACAACCAATATTCAGGGAAAAGGTAAGAAACACACGATTGTAGTTGATAATGAAAGTATTGATGAATTTCCAAGAGCTTTTGACATATCACAGGGTGGTAATGTTCAATTACGTGGTGATTTTATTCAGCTCACTGATATGCATGGCTTCTTGATTACGAATTTTGCAGGTTATGCAGATGCTGAAGGTAAATTGGTTCAAGAATACGCTTCATCAAATGAGTTTAAAAAGACAAATATTAAGATTGAAGGAACAGAAATTTCTGTTCAGGGTGAGGGAGTATACGGTCTGTATTTTTATGGATTAGGCCCAGATGTATGGGGTGATATGTTTAAGGTAGGGAGTGAAAAACTTTCAAAAGTAGAAAAAATTGTTTGGGGTGAAGCATCTTTGCATTTGTCACAGACAACTTTTTCAGTTCCCGATGGTATTGCCATTTATAGTACGGGAGATGATATTTATGGAGCTGAAGCTACCATTGAATTAACAGAAAGGACAAAGATCTCTGGTGATTTATTGTTAAAGGCTCAAAATAATTCTTCTCTATTGGTGAAAGCAAAGGATTCTATCCTTACAGGGGGTATTCGTGTTGAGGATGCATCAACTGTTCACTTAGAATTAACAAATGGCTCTGCATGGTATCTCACCAAAAGAAAACATACAGATTTACTGGAATCTCTTCCTGTAGATTCATTACTTTCGTCTATAAGCATTTCTGATAGCACAATTTTTTTTGATAAATTTATATCTCAAGATTATCAAACGCTATATATTGGAAAAGTATATATTGAGAAAGGAAGTAATCTAAATGACATAAATCCAATAGAGGGGATACAATATGATAAAGAAGCCTATAATGCAAAGGGAAATGTGCAGATTAAGATGAGTGCGTTTGTGAATAATGACGGCTCGTTTAATCCTCAAAAAACTGATCGTATTTTGATCTACGGGAATGTTTTGGGAAGTACACTGCTCATGATGGAGAAATTTTCCAAAACCTTAGAAGGAGAAGCTGGCAATAAAGGAAGTCAAAGTATTTCACTTGTTCAAGTTGCTGGGACAGCAGAGGAAAGTTCTTTTAAGTTAGCCAATAGTTATACTACGGTGAATGGATTTCCTTATCAATATAAACTTCGTGTCTATGGTCCAAGTTCTTCTTCTGGAAATGCAGATCCAAAGAATAGATTGGTTGTTGGAGAAGGGGATTTTTGGGATTTTCGTCTCGAAAGTGTTTATATTGGTCCTGAATTAGATTCTTCTGAAACTGCTTCTAAGCCAACGTCTACAGTTTTACCTCCTCAATCTGAAGAAGAGACGGTTCCTTCTAAACGACCAACAGAGACTATTTCACCTGAACAACCCCCTTCTGTTGAGCCTCCACTTATACCATCTACACCTTCTTTGCCTGAGGGATCTGAACCGTCTGAAACATTTATCCCTACGGATTCGACGCTGACTCCTTCTGCACCAGTTCCGTCTCCCTCTGTACCAACAGTTCCAGAAAATCCTTCTGCTGTGCCTATGCCTGCACCATTTGTTCCAGTTGAGACTTCTACGGATGAGGTTATGCCATCTAAGCCATCTGTTCCGGTATCACCTTCATCTACAGATTCTGTTTCTCCTCCTTCTACCCCTGTTGAACCAAAGCCATCTGGGGATTCTGCCCCTATTAATCCTTCGTTTAATCTCCAAATTAGAGCTGTTGTTCCACAGGTTCCAACTTATCTTCTTTTGCCAAATGCCTTATTTCATGCTGGTTTAGTGGATATGATCACGCAAAATAAGACGTTGGAGACAATGCGGAATGCTTTTCATTCTTCTTGGAAAGAGAATGAAAAGACAGCCTTTTTTCTGCGTGCTTATGGGGGGAGCCATCACTATGCTTCCAATTTATCTGCTTTTGAATATGGTTATGGTGCTGAGCTCGATTATAATGCATTTCAAGCAGGTGTTTTGTTAAACGAGATTGAGAGTTTATATGGTCGTACATTCTTTGGAGTTTGGGGAAACTATGGAAATCTTTCTCTACACCCTCAGGATGTTGAACAAAGCAAAAAAAGCGCATTTAATAAATGGTCTGTTGCTGCTTATGGAAATTTGCAGCATGATACCGGTTTTTATATGGATGGGGTGGTATCGTATGGTCTTTTTAAGGGTGATGTTTTGACCCTTGCACGGGGCAAGGTTGTGGCGTTAAAGGGTAAACAATTTAGCGGTTCTTTAACGAGTGGTAGAACGTTTGCAACAGGGTATAAAGGTGTTGTTTTTGATCCGCAGATTCAGGTTGTTTATCAGCATCTTCAGTTTAATCAGGCGCGTGATATTGATAATCTTGATGTTGATTTAGGAAAATTTCATCAATGGGTGGGGCGTGTTGGTGGGCGTTTAAGCAAGACGCTTAATGCTTCTGAAGAGGGACGTGAAGTTTCTTTTTATAGTAAGCTTTCTTATTTGCATAGTTTTGAAGATAAGCAATTCGTTTCTTTTAAAAACGATTTTCAGTTAGGTTCCTTTGGTTCTTCTTTGGAAGCAGGGGTTGGGTTTAATGCCCGTCTCTCATCAAAACTTTCTCTTCGTGGAGATGTCACTTATCAGCATAGATTTAAGAAAATTGGTTTTTCTGGAACGAGTTTCTCTGCTGGATTGCGCCACCTTTTTTGATGAGCTGCAATATGTATTTTTAGTTAAAAGGCAGAAGATTTTCTGCCTTTTAATGTATTAAAATTTATTTTGCTTCATCAATATGGTTATTTTTTGATATAAAAGATTACAATAGATGCTTTCTTTTATGCGATGAGAAATTTTTCTAAAATTTTTGATGTTAAGATATGAGGACAGATTTCATTGTGAATGTGAGAAGATTAAACGCTAAATGCTTGTGGCATAAGCTTTCAAAAGAGACGATATAGGTGGTTGTTTTTGTCCATTTCTTTATTCATTTTTATAGATCATAAGTTTCGTCTTTATGAGTTTTATGCATTGTTTTGAATTTTGTTTTAGAACTTTATTCACGTTTATATCATTTAATACGCATATTATTTGTTTCCTTTTTAGGATGTTTACTTAAGAATTTTGGATAAATACTTATTTTAGAACAAAAAGAGGGAGTTTGAGGTCAAATTATAATAAAAGTAAAGTATACTTTATCGTGTTGTTACGGTTGTTGTTTTGTAAATGATAGGTGGCAGAGAAATTTCGATAAGATACAGGATATTATTTTTATTGCGGTCATGCGCGGATATCACCATTCTTTTTTCAGCATTCAATATTTGCGCAGATTTTAGCACTCGAGAATGTTCATAAGGAGTAATTTACCTTTTTTCAAAAGTCCTTCTTTGCATGCCAGCTTCGTTTGTGATGGACAAGGGGTTAATTGATTAAATATAAACAGGTTTGAAATGAAAGAAATTTATAATATTCAGTTTTTATTCAATATGTAAAATGATGAATGAGCATTCTGAATTATTGCATGAAATTTTCCTAAATCAATATCACGCGCCTGATTAAACTGAAGATGCTGATAAACAACCTGAATCTACGGATCAAAAACAACACCTTTATACCCTGTTGCAAACGTTCTGCCACTCGTTAAAGAACCACTAAACTGTTTATCCTTTAACGCCACAACTTTACCCCGTGCTCGTGTCAAAATATCACCCTTAAAAAGGCCATACCATAACACCCCATCCATATAAAAACCGGTATCATGCTGCAAACTTCCATAAGCCCCAACAGACCATTTATCAAATGCGCTTTTTTTGCTTTGTTCAACATCCTGAGGGTGTAGAGAAAGATTTCCATAGTTTCCCCAAACTCCAAAGAATGTACGACCATATAAACTCTCAATCTCGTTTAACAAAACACCTGCTTGAAATGCATTATAATCGAGCTCAGCACCATAACCATATTCAAAAGCAGATAAATTGGAAGCATAATGATGACTCCCCCCATAAGCACGCAGAAAAAAGGCTGTCTTTTTATCATCTTTCCCAAAGGAATGAAAAGCATTCCGCATTGTCTCTAACGTCTTATTTTGCGTGGTCATATCCACTAAACCAGCATGCAATAAGGCATTTGGCAAAAGAAGATAAGTTGGAACCTGTGGAACAACAGCTCTAATTTGGAGATTAGACTGAACATCAAGCGATATAGAGAGATTAGATGAAGGATCTAAAGGATCAGAGGACTGAGAAGGCTTTGATTCAACAGGGACAGAAGGAAGAACAACAGAATCTGTAGAAGAAGGTGATACCGGAACAGAGGGCGGTAATAGAAGCTCCATGAAATGATTATTAGATAGAATTTTCTAGGCAAGAAACTAAAGTGTGGAAGGCTGCTCGTAGGAAACTTTGCTCTTTAGAGGGGGAAATCAAAAAATTTTTTATTTAGGAAAATAGTGTTGAATTCCCTTCTTCTGATCGTAGGAATAAATCGTTGTTTTAATGATGATATCAGCTATTTTTTGCCAAATTTTTAAGAAAAATGCTTTTGTGGAAGTATGTAGCCTATATAGATGTTTATAGGGAGATGGGGGGCGGTCTTGAGAGTGATGTTTTTATTCTTGTATGGGGGTAGCAATGTTAAAAGGTCAAAAAACATGTTTAAGGTATTTTCTTGTCTAAAGGGGGGAGGAAAGGAAGAGGGAAGATTTAATGATTACGAAGATTTTAGGAGATTTTTGGGGGGAGATTAGGGAGATAGGATTTCTGAGAGCTCTGGAGATGCAAGGGGATAAGATTTCTGGAGGATTGTGTGGGCATTCTTTATCGGCGATGATTGCGCTTTTGGGTGCTTAATTTAATCAGTGATCTTGATTATACCACATTCACCATTTTCGCTACCGAAGGAGAGGTTTTGCCCTGCTTGATCCCAATTAAGTGCTGAGATAGCACTTTTCCCATAACCTTTTAGAAGGACTTCTTTTCCATCATGGAATTGTGCCGCTAAAATCATTCCATCATTGAAGCCTATTGCTACAATTTCTTTGTTTGGGTGGCATGAAACGGTGCTAACAAGTGCATTTGCTCGTGTGCCTAGTTCTAGAGGTGTTTTTCCCATGGGGCCATCTTTTGTATGAAAGGGCCAAACAATTGCGGCAGAGGCACCTGATGTTGCTAGCCATTTTCCTTTTGCACTCCAAGACCAGCTTTTGACTTTGCTTGGATAGCCACTCATGCGGAGGTGCTGATTATCAGTGAGACGCCAGCCGTGTAAGGCGTTTTCTTGCATGGTGGAAATGACATAGCGGTTGTCTGGTGAAAAGGTGACACCACAATGAGCTCCTTTCCATACTAATGTGGTGGGAGATATTTGCGTTGATAACCAATGAAGAGTCACACCATTGTAATGGGCAACGGCAAGTCGCAAACCTTTGGGGGCAAAAGCAAGGCCTTCTACACTGCGTTCATGTGTGAGCTCTTGTCGTTCTTTTCCAATATGCGCAAATGCGAGGCGTGAGGAGGAAAAAGCAAAAGCTTTTTGTGGACCAAAAGCAACGTTGTTTATCCATTTGCGTTCTTTTTGGCTTAACACTTCCGTGTGATCTGCTGCGGTTGTTTGACAGACTTTTCCATCTTCTCCACCGGTGATGATCGCGGTATTGTCATGGGAAAAATGGCTTGAAATTATTCCTTGGTGAACTTCAACGATTTGTGGGGTTGGATTAAAAAAAACAATGAAACCTTCTACGGAAACAAAGGCTGGTTTATTGCCTATAAAACCGCAGGAAAGGCAGTAACTTTTGAGATCATAATGGGTAATGTTTGGCATTATCACTCACTTATGCGCAATTTTCAAAACCAGTTTTTAATTTTTCAGCATCAAGAGAGCGTCCTATAAAGACAAGGCGGCTTTCTCGTTTTTCATCTTCACGCCATGGGCGTTGATGTTGTCCTTCAAGAAGCATATGTATCCCTTGAATGACGTAACGATCATCGTCTCCTTGAAAGGCGATAATGCCTTTAAGACGCAAGATATCAGGTCCTTGTTGCTGTGTAACCTGCTGGATCCAAGGGAAAAACTTTTCTGGTTGCAGAGCATCTGTTTTTAAACTTACAGAAGTGATGGTAATATCATGAATGGTGGATGCGTGATGATGGTCATGATCATGATTACAATCGGGATCACATACATGATCTGCGTGATGATGGTCAAGAAAATGGGGATCATTATCTAAAGTGCGTTGGAGATCAAAGGAACTACGATCGAGGAGTTTATCAACAGGGATGTTAACGCGCTCTGTTGCGTAAATTATGGCTCTGGGATTAATGGCCAGAATAAGGGATTCAGCATGGCTGCGTTCTTGTTGGGTGACAAGATCAATCTTATTTAAAAGAATAATATCCGCGAAGGCAATTTGGTCTTCAGCTTCACGACTTGTTTTCAGTTGAGAGGGAAAATGCTTTGCATCAACGACCGCTATGACACTGTCGAGAGCTGTTTTTTCATGGATAGTATCATCCATGAAAAAGGTCTGTGCTACGGGAACGGGATCAGCAAGCCCTGTCGTTTCTATAATGATCGCATCAAATCGATAAGAACGTTGCATCAGACTTTCTAGAATGCGAATGAGATCACCACGTACGGTGCAGCAAACACAGCCATTATTCATTTCATAAATTTCTTCGTCTGATTCAATAATCAGGTCATTATCAATACCAATTTCACCAAATTCATTGACAATGACGGCATAACGTTTGCCATGATTTTCACTGAGAATGCGGTTGAGAAGGGTGGTTTTTCCAGCACCAAGATAGCCTGTGAGAACCGTAACGGGAAGTTTTTTGGGGTGTATCGTTTCCATGGAGAGACCTTTTATTGTTCTTTATTGCCATGTGTTTATGTTAAATCGATTGATATCATCAAGTAAATCACGAAGCTGAGACAGAACATGAGAAAAGATTGCTTCACCGGCTTGTGGTGTTGCTTTGCTTGCATTTCCTGCCGCACCTTGCGTATTTAGATCTTTCATTGTCCAACCAAAGGCATGAGGACCATAAGCGCGTAAATACCGATAATTGGCAATCATATCCGCTTGTTTATTATGAAAATTTTCTGCCTTTTCCATATGGACTTTTTCTGGTGCTAAATAGAGCATGAGAGAGGTTTCGATAAAGCCTCCATGGATATCAAGATGTTGTTGAGATGGCTCCATGAGACCTTGTGGTAAACCAAAACGGCTCCAGCTTGTTGCTACAGCGAGCATCGAAAGGCGCCTTCGTAATTCGGTGATAACGATGCTCATTAAAGGTGAATTTCCTCCGTGAGCATTGAGAAGAAGAAGACGGTTGATCCCTTTGTGATAACAGTTTTCACCAATCTTTATCCATCGCTTAATCGCATCAGAAAAGGTAAGGGTTTGCGTGCCTGTAACATCCATATGTTCTATAGAATAGCCAATCTTTTCAACCGGTAAAAGTGCGATATGAAACTGCTCTTTTGTTTGTAAAGTGAGGGCTTTTGCAAAAGCTTCAGCAATAATCCAGTCGGTTTCGAAAGGAAGGTGCTCTCCGTGATATTCATGTGCACCCAAAGGTAAAAGAGCGAGAAAAGGTGGGTTAGATACCATAAATTAATGCCCAAAAGAGAAGTCAAAAGAGACAAAATGATCAAAGGTGCTGTCACTATTTAATCTATCTATAAGAGAAACGCAAATAGGCATCTTTTTACATCACATATGGATGCATAAAAATGAGAGCTTTGTTAAAAATAGAGAAGCTTTTATTGAGCAAAGCCACCGCAATTTTTCTGTAATATTAGGCAATCTTTCTCAAGATAGTTGTCTTTTATAAGTATTTCTGATTTATATTCTCATTTTTAATAAGTATATATTAAATATATAATTTTTTCTGTAAATTACATATTATTCTTTTATTATGGAGAGAGGATGATCAAAGTATTTCTACTATTGCAATATTACAGACTTTTGTTGCAATCAGGAACTCTATTCAATTATCTGTATATTACAAAAGAATGGAAATATTTGTTGATTGATTTTACTTTGGATAGTGTCTTAACAGATTTTAGTGTTCATGAGAAAAAATAAATATAAAGGGAAGAATTCACTAAGATGAATTTGTAATCTCATAGAGCAGTTTATAAGATGATTCAGTAAGAAACACCGTTGGATACAAGAAACACCGTTGGATACATAATAAACAGAACGCCATTGTGTTGCACATTGACGCTTTTGTTTTAAAGAAACATTTCTCAAGGTATCCAAGCCTATTTTGCAACGGCGCCCGTGAATAGTATAACGGTAAAGTTTTATAATATAAAATCTATTGTTTTCCACCATATTTACACTTTTAAAGTAAAAATGGGCACCATCATTCACTTTGCTAGTTTTCAATACTGTGTTAACAGCGCTTGTTAGTTAAAATACCTCATAAGTGATATTTTCCTTTCTTCAAGTGTGTTTACACACACACACCGATCTCGCTTGTGATTTGCAAGTGAAGAATTTTGATTGATTCAATATAAACAGAGTTAAAATTAAGAGAGTTTTATAATCGTCAGCTTTCTCATTCAACATGCAAAACAATAAATTATTATTATAGATTAATATTTTGCGATTAAAGTGATCGGTTGATGAATTTATCATTCAATATCAGTTTTCATGGCGTTATTTTTTCAATGCGCTACTTAAGTTGGTATTTTAAAAATGCAATTTTTTAGTAAGTTTCTCTATTCCTTTTCTTTCAAGCATTTAATCAATTATTTATTATTATTCGTTTTTCACAAATTGCAGACAGTTATATGAATATTGCTAAAAATTTCGTTCAAAGAGAATTATTTGTTACTAATATAGAGTAAATATAATTACTTAAAATATAAATATGGTTGTGATCTACAATATTGACGAAAAATATGGAATAACTTTTATGAAAATTAAGAAAGAAAGTTTTTTCAGTATTTTGGGGATCATTTCATTTTTCATGACTCTCTTTTTATTTAATTTTAGGTAGTTTGTTGGAGCTCTAGTATTGCTTATAATGGTTTTGTAAATCTGATAGATTTACTTATTTTATGCGTTTGTTTTGTTAGGTTTGAAAGTCAATATTTTGAGTTCTTTATGCTGTATGGGATAAAGGGGGCTGAATTACCTTTTTTAAGATGCTATGCAGTATTTTTTCTTTATATATCAGTAAAAGTTGAGAATCATTTTATTAACGTCTCTTCCTTTTGAAGATAGAGATTTTAATTGCTTTTTTACACTTTATACCTATTTTATAGAAAAATAGTACACTATTTAAAGTTGTTTTATTAGGATAGATTTATTTTAGATCAAGTTTTTATTCGATACTAATTTTATTTTTCAATATTAATGATGAGTGATATAATAAAAATCCATTAAGTGCTATTTCATTTTTATATTTATTGAAATAATAGACAATCATATATCATTATATTGGAAGTTTTAAATTTTATAGTTCTTTAAAATTAATTACATTTTAAATTATTTATAAAAGCTCTATTATATAATTTTTTAAATGAATTTGTTTCGTAATATTTCTTATAATAAGAAATTTAATAAATTATTATTATTTTTAATTATAGCAATAAAAATGACAAAATATTACTGTTGGTATCTTGAGTTATTATGGCGTAAAAGGAATAAATTATTTTTATCATTTATTGTTTTTTATCTTTACATGTAATACATAATGTGTTATATTATAATAACAAAATTACATATAATATTTTATTATGTGCAATTATATAAATGATTAAATATAATTTTTGGTTTTTATATATGTGAATATTCTTTCATTTTTTCAGTGAAGAAAAAGAGGAGCAAAGAAAGCTATGTTTAAAATATTTAAAAATCGTGTATGTTCATTTACTTTTACACTATTTATTCTTTTTTTTATACAAACTATAGAGGGAAATGCAAGTTTTGTAAAAAATAAAGTTCAAGAGAGAATGGCAATTACTATTCCTACACTAGAAAAAAATGTAGCTATTAAAGCTGTGGATAGAGTTGTTATTCAAGGCGTTGAGGAACAAGATGTTATTGCGTTAGGGAAACCTGAAAAAGCTGCTGCCTTTTCAGGTTCAGCCTTTTGGGGGGGAATAAGTATTTTATCACTTCTTGCTTCTTTATGTATTGGGGATGTATTAGGTACTGTTGTAACTCTTTTTGCAATATTTAGTACACTTTAGTAGGAAGCTCATCGACAGAGTCGAGGATTTTTTTGTTCACTTCATTATTTTTAAAAAATAAATATTTTATTATTTATAATATACTAGATAATAAAATCACTAATCTTAATACTAAATGTAGCTTTTATTAACATTATTAAAGTTCAAGATCCTACATTTATGTTGTTTTTTACAAATTAGCGTAACCTGATTTTTTTTTACAGTTTATGATTATTTTCTAGTAATAAGGCTAGTATACTTACTATCTTTATCAGTCTTTTAATATTGTCTACCTTTTCTCATATGAAGATTATTCGTCAAAGGTATATTTTATCCTTTTTAAATTTTTTTATCTTTCATAAGGGGATAAAATAAAAAATATCCCTATATCCATGGCTCTCATGCAATAAGAAAAATGAGAAATTATTATTTATCATTTTAAATTTGTTTATGTTAAATCCATCAGAAGTATTTTTTACGTATAACAAGTTGCGTTCGTGTATGGATAAAATTATTAAAAAAAAGACTAAAAATTCTTCTCATTAATTATCTCTAAGGTTCAAGGACTGTTGTAGTATTGGAAAATAAATGATGGTGCTGGTTTGTATCTTCATAGAGTAAAGATAGTGATACACAATGAATCTTATGCCATCTCATGGGGTGGTTTATACTGTCGCATTTACGGGACATATTGTGAGAGCGAAGTGGGGATGTGCGTCGTTGGAAAATGCTTTTATTAAAACAGAAGCCTGAATTTTTGATAGAAGTGTATTCTGGGTTGTTCTGTTGTGTAAGGGAAAGATGCTGTTAAGTAAGGTAATTCAGGAGTACTTATAGCTTAGCGGAAGAAGGGCAATGAAGTAAAAGGTCTTGTTTAGCACGAAGACGTGCAATCCATTGATCTTCACGAATAGCAGTATTATGCACTGTAATGAGTTCATTTTTTTTAATTTCAGCGGTTACTGTTGCTTTTTCCAAAAGACCACAAGGAATGGCGTGGTGAGCGCGTGCTTCTGCAATGTTCATTATCCAAGCACGATAAGTATAAAGACCGATAAAGTCTAGCTGATCACCTGGATGTAAATCTTTTTTAGCAACAGCACAGACTTCTACTACGGGATGGCTAAGAGGAACCATATCTTTTTTGCCATAAAGCATAATACGTGCGCAGGTGAGGGGAACTTCCATTGCTGTTAAATGATAGGGGCGATGAAAGGTGAAGTAAGGCCCCTGACCAATTTTTAAATCTTCCATACGTTCGCGTAAACGCGGGTGTGCTATTTCGGCAATGACAAAGACACCAGGTGAAACACCTGGACCTATTGAATAATCTACAACACCATATTGTTGTAAAATGCCCCCATCTTGTTTTGGAATAAGCACTTTGTTTAAATCTTGTAGCGCTGCTCGTGGTCCATGCATTCCTGGGCAATCGGGGAGAAGTCCGGTGGCATTGGCAATGGCTGCCATTTCAACCATCGTTTTGGAACCATCAATAAATTCAACCAACATGCGCACATTCATATTACGCCGGAATGCTTCTTCTTCGTAAGCGTCAGGTGTAGCATCAAAGCGCAGAGGATTATTTTTTCCTTTACCGGCTGCAACAATCTTATGTCCAAGGGCTGAAACAAATTCTATGAGTTCCATACAAGAAGTAGGTTCATCGCCGGCACCAAGTGTATAAATGAGCCCTCGTTTTTCTGCTTCATGTTTGAGATAAGCGCCAATTGTAACATCTGCTTCAACATTCATCATGACAAGATGTTTGTTATTCTCAAGCGCTTTGATACCAATCTCTGCTCCTGCTTCGGGATAGCCTGTTGCATCAACGATAATATCAATTTGTTCATGGCGCAAAACAAGGTTAATATCATCTGTTGCTGCAATCAAACCCTTTTCAATGCTTTGGGTGAGAGCATAAGTATTTTCAACTTCACAGACATGTCCATCTTCGCCATAGGCTAGTGTAGCGGCATCAAAAATACGTGACGGTGTCCTCGTGGCTACAGCAGCGACTGTTATACCATCCATATGCGCAATACTTGATAATAAATCTGTGCCCATTTCACCACAACCAATCAGTCCAATACGGATGGGGGGATGGTTTTCTGCACGTTGTTTCAAATCATGCGCTAAACCTGTTAGGTTCACATTGCTTGCCATTCTTTTTTCCTATTTGAAAACTACTCTGCTAAAGAACTTTTCTCATTCATAAGGTGCATTTGTTTTTAAGACAATTAATCTTTTATTCTTGATGCTCTAATCAATGGATTTTATAAAAGCAAGAGGGGTGGTTTCTTTTATCAAATAAAATAGGAATAGCGTTATGCAGCAAAAAATAACAGTACAAGATGTCACCAGTTTTATTGGGAAAGAAGTGGGATTATCGGAGTGGCGTCTTGTTACACAGGATATGATTAATCAGTTTGCATGTGCTACAGATGATCATCAATGGATACACGTTGATGAGGAAAAGGCTAAAAAGACACCTTTTGGCGGCACGATTGCTCATGGTTTTTTAACATTATCGCTTTTGTCTAAGCTCGCTTATGAAGCTCTTCCAGAGTTAGAAGGGAGCACAATGGGGATTAATTATGGTTTCGATAAAGTACGCTTCATGAGTCCTGTGAAAACAGGGGTACGGATACGTGCGCGTTTTGTGTTAGACGACGCAGAAATTCGTCCTTCTGGTCGAGTGGTTTTCCATTATGGGGTTACGGTGGAAATTGAAAAGTTAAAAAAACCAGCTCTTACAGCTCAATGGCTTATTGTTGCTGTTGTGGAAGAAAAACCTTCCAATATCTAGATTATTTGAGTGCTTTATTTTATAAAATTTTTATACAATTCTATTAGAAGTTTCTTCAATGATGATATTGAGAATAATCTATAGGATAATAGATATGGTGGAGCTATCATAGCGTTGATAGCCATAGCAGGTTGCTATCTTTCCTAGATCGTTTTGAAGAGGAGTTTCCTAATGAAGATAGTGCATTGCTTCACGCTTTTGTTTATAGCGTTCTTTAATGGGATCATACCCATCACGTAAAACAGAACGCTTCAAATGGAATATACTTGCGTTGCCAATTCACGGGCTTATTTTAAAGCAACATCTCTCAACGTTCGTCACGCCCATTTCGCAATGGCGCCTGTGAATAGTATAACGATAAAGCCATTGAGCACCCCTATCTTTATGCTTGTGAAGAAGAAAGCTGGCACCATCATATTATATGCTAGCCGCCAATGTTAAGACAGGTCTTGGCGCTTGAGATAATTCATAAGAGGCATGCCTTTCTTTCTTGTATAGTTTTACTCACACGGCTCTTCCTGCTTGTAACGTGTAAGCGAGAGGTTTTGGTTGATTCTATATGGAACAAATTGGGAATGAGAGGATCTTACGGTATTCAGAGTTCTCATTCAATATGAATAACGCCATATTATCATTATAAATTCAATGTGTTATCTAAGGTTGGGAAAGGTCGTGACCAATGTCTTAATTTAAAGAGAGTCTCACATACTGTGAGATCTCTTATTTTATCCCCTTTTATATTCTTTTATATTAAAGCCATTAAAACTATTTTCTTTCATGTTACAAACGGATGGGGAGAGATAAAAACTGTTTAAGAAAAAAGTTTCTAATCTCTTATGAGTGTTTTCGATAGGCAAGGGTTGGTGCACTTGGAAAGTGGCAAAGGGGATGATGGTATTGGCATGTGAAATTCTAAGTCTTTTAATGTTTTGTTTTATCAAGTTTTTGTACGATTTTATCAGAAGTCCATTGGGTTGTAATATTAAGCACGATCAAAAGGATGATGACGATGGTCATGATGAAGGTATTGTAGCGTTGGTAGCCATAGCGGATTGCCATATCCCCTAAACCGCCTCCACCAAGATATCCAGCAAGTGAGGTGGCTCCTATAAGAGAAATGACCATGACTGTAAAACCTGTAATCAGGCTAGGGAGAGCTTCAGGAATAAGAACATGTCTGATAATTTGAAGACGACTTGCACCCATCGAGCGGATCGCTTCAATGAGACCGTTTTCAACGGTTTTAAAAGAGAGTTCCGCCATGCGTGCATAAAAAGGGATAGCTGAAATGGTCAGTATAAAAATTACAGCAGGCATTCCTATCCCTCTTCCTACAACGATACGCGTAACGGGAAGAAGATAAAATGCAAGAATGATAAAGGGAATGGCACGAATACTGTCAATGATCATGCTTAAAGGGCGATTGATGAGAGATGAGGAAAAAATCCCCCCGCGTGCTGTTGTGTGAAGAAGAAGACCAAGGGGAAGCCCTATAATAAATGCCATAACAGAAGCACTAAGTGTCATCAATATTGTATCAATAACAGCTTGGGGAAGTTCATGAGACAGAACATTAAACATAGCCTAAGACCTCACAATATCGTCCTTTTTTCGTTAACCATTGAACAGCTTTTTCTAAAGCTTCTTTATCTTCTCCAGGAAGAGCCAAGAAGAGTCGCCCGATGGTTTCATCTTGAACTGTATCAATGCCACCATGCAAAATACGTGCTTTTAAACCACTCTCATTTTCTAGAAGATGAAGAAAAGGCTGCTGGGCAATTTCACCGGCAATATTAATTTCAATGACAGCTTCTCGTCCGATTGGTTTGAGATTTTTCGCAAATTTTTCAGGAAGTTGCGGGGTTACAAGCTTGAGCATGGCTATGGTTGTATCGTCTTGCGGTGATGTAAAGATGTCTTTCACACGTCCTTCTTCTACAATGTTTCCCTGATTAAGAACAACAACGCGATGCGCTATGGTGCGCACAACTTCCATTTCATGGGTGATGAGCACAATCGTGAGATTGAGGTGTTTATTAATATCAGCAAGGAGCTCTAGAATAGATTGTGTTGTTTCAGGGTCAAGAGCAGAGGTGGCTTCATCTGATAACAATATTTTAGGATTAGCAGCGAGCGCACGAGCAATGCCAACGCGTTGTTTTTGTCCCCCGGACAATTGTGCCGGATAGCAATATTCTTTCCCAGATAACCCAACCAATTCAATCAGTTCAAGGGCACGTTTGTGGCGTTGTTTTTTACTTACACCACTTAATTTAAGTGGCAATGCAATGTTATCAAGAATATTCTGCGATGAGAGAAGATTGAAATGTTGAAAAATCATCCCAATTCGTTGACGGTAAGGCGCCCATTCTATCTCTGATAGATTAGAAATATCAACATCTTCAAAAAAAATGGACCCTGCATCAATCTTCTCTAACCCATTTAAACAGCGAATAAGTGTTGATTTTCCTGCTCCACTGCGCCCAATAATGCCAAGGATTTCACCAGCATGGATATTTAAAGAGAGATTATTAATCACCGGAACACCAGCCGTTTTGTTAAAACAACGGCTGATGTTTTTTAAGGAGATAAGAGTAGGTTTTTCCATTCACAATTACTCGGATATTTGGCACAATTACTCGGATATTTGGCACAGTTATTCAGATATTTGGCACAATTACCAAGATGTTTGGGCGGTATTGCCAAAAATCTCTTTGATTTTTGCACGGATAAGATCGTTGTTGTAAGCGGCAACTAATTTTTTAACCCATGGTTCATCTTTTTCGCTCGTGCGTACAACGATGATATTATCATAAGGATTATTTTTTGCGCTCTCCCATGCGACTACATCTTTTTCGAAGTTTAATCCGGAAACAATAGCCCAGTTTGTGTTTATAATTGCAAGATCAAAATCGTCAATAGCTCGTCCTAACATACCGGCATCGAGTTCACGAATTTGCAGGTTTTTAGGATTTTCGATAATATCAAGTGGAGATGCAAGAATATTATGAGGATCTTTTAACTTAATGAGACCTAAAGAATTAAGAAGAAGTAAGGCTCTTCCACCATTAGATGGGTCGTTCGGAATACCAACATGTGCACCATCACGAAGATCTTTTAAGTCTTTTATTTTGTGTGAGTAAACACCGATTGGAGCAATAAATGTATAGCCGACAATTGAAAGTTTATAGCCACGTTGTTTCATTTGTTCATTAAGATAAGGGGCGTGCTGAAAAGCATTCGCATCGATCTCTCCTGCGTTAACAGCATCATTAGGCAAAGCGTAATCAGAAAAATAAACGAGTTCAATATCTAAACCGGCTTTTTTAGCCTGTTCAGCAGCAGTTTTCCAAATAATAGCATCCCGCCCTTCCATAATACCAAGTTTGATTTTTGATTTATCTGCGGCCATGGAAAAAGCAGTAGACAAAAAAAGTGCAAAGAGAGAGAGGAATAATCCTATAATCCGACTACGAGAAAAAATTTTTAATGTCATATGCTTTTAACTTTCTTTTTCGAGAAATTTTTTGAGGGAAGTTTCAATATACTCTGTATCTTTTTAGGCAGATTTAAAGTTATACAAGCTTTAGAGAATATTCAATCACTTTTATTTTTAAAAGAGTATTATTTTTCCTTCTATTTTAGTTGTTTTGGGGGCTGATCATCATTTGTTCATAGAAATTCTCTGAAATTCAAATAATTAATTCTTTTATTGCAATCATTTGTTGAGGGAACCAATGCCCCTTTAAAAACTTCTGTAAGGGACAATTGGTTGAAGAACCAGACAATCAGATGATGCTTTAGCCGTAAATTCATGAAGAACATACTGTGCAATCAAGATCAAAAGGCCGTGTTCGTGTAGGCGATAAAGAGAAATTTTGTTGCAATGTTGTGGGTTTTTGGGGGGGGGGAATAAAGGTTGCTGATCATTGGATTTAAACGCGGCAAATTTTTGCAAAGGCGAATTTTTGCCCTTCATACGTTTTAAGAGAGGAAGAAAAATAATGTTAAGAAAGAAATTTTTATCAACAATGATGACTTTATGGGCTTTAGGAGCGTCAGGGGTGGCTGTGACTGCTTTTCACGCACAAGCTGGAACCATTACAGGAACAGTTGCTCGTGTTGCATCAGGTCAGGTATCTTTACGCACAGGCCCTGCGACAGCTTATAAAGTTATCGCAATGGTTCCAATGGGAGCAAAAGTGCAAATTTATGGCTGCCTATCCAATAAAACTTGGTGTTCTCTTGGTTATCATGGAAAAGTTGGTTGGGCATCTGCACGTTACGTCAATGTTAACAATGTTCCTACCATTGCTTTTAAAAAGATGCCAGCAAAATCAAAATCCATGGTAAAATCGCCAAAAGAAAAAGTAAAACAGGCTGTTTCCGACTTTAAAGCTCTTCCGGCGATTCAAAAAACACGGAAAAATATGCAAAAACTATACAGAACAGATATGATTATCGATTCTACAGGTGTTAAAAAAAGAGATGAACGAACAATTTTAAATCCGTCGCAAAAAGCACAAGGCGTTTCTGTAAAGCACGTGAGTGCTTATAATCCCTCCTTTCCTGATAATGTCAATTACAAAAATTTTGAACGTAATGAAACGCGTTACCGTGTCGTGACTTATCCTGCTCGATAAGGGTAAAGTTAATTTTACAACCGGAATGACAAAAAGGATCAGCAGCATGAAGCAAACAATGCTTATGCTGCTGATCCTATTGTACCGTAAAATGTCATTAAGGCGGCAATGCTTAACTTAAGGTGGCGAGGCATTCAAGGATATTCCGAGTCAAATTTGACAATACCTTGGATTACAGTTCTTTAGGATGGTGATATGAACCTTCAGCTGGGGAAGGTTATACTGAAGAGAAGCCGGACTTTTGACAGACCGGCTAGGGGTTCTTTGTCCTTTCGGACAGGGCGTTAATTTGCGGACTTAGGCTTTATCAAATTACGAAAAATGAGCAATTCAGCAATTTGAACGGCATTCAATGCTGCTCCTTTTCTTAAATTATCGGCGACAACCCAGAAAGCTAAACCATTTTCAACGGTGATATCTTCACGAACACGGCTAATAAAGGTATCATCTTCTCCGGTACCTTCATAAGGTGTGGTATAACCACCATCTTCGTGTTTATCGATAAGCTGACAGCCTGGTGCATCGCGGAGGAGCGCTTGTGCTTCAGATGCGCTTAGTGGTTTTTCAAATTCAACATGGACGGCTTCGGCATGACCGATAAAGACAGGGACCCGAACAGCAGTGGCTGTTAATTTAATTTTCGGATCGAGAATTTTCTTCGTCTCAACCGTCATTTTCCATTCTTCTTTTGTATAACCATCTTCCATGAAAACATCGATATGAGGAATGACATTAAAGGCAATGCGTTTAGTGAATTTTTTTGATGTAATTGGGTCTGCAACAAAAACTGCACGTGATTGTTCGAAAAGTTCGTCCATTCCTTCTTTACCAGCTCCAGAAACAGACTGATATGTAGAGACAACAACACGTTTAATGATTGCAGCATCATGGAGAGGTTTTAAAGCTAAGACCAGTTGAATTGTTGAACAATTAGGATTTGCTATAATATTACGCTTAGAAAAGGCATTTATAGCTTCGCCATTGACTTCAGGGACTATCAACGGAACATTGGCATCATAGCGCCACGTGGAGGAATTATCGATGACGACACAGCCGGCAGCAGCAATTTTAGGGGCGTATTCTTTGGAAATGCTCCCTCCCGCAGACATAAGACAAAAATCTGTGTCAGAAAAATCGTAAGTATCCAGTGCTTTTACTTTTAAAGTTTTATCTCCATAAGAAACTTCTTGTCCTAATGAGCGTCGTGATGCTAGAGGGACGATTTCATGTGCAGGAAAACCACGTTCTTCTAAAATTGTAAGCATTTCACGACCAACATTTCCGGTTGCGCCGACAATTGCAACTTTATAACTCATTTTCTATATACTCCTCATGTCTCTCCACGTTTATTCCCCGTGCTATACTCAGGAGAGAGTGAGTTGGTCAAGGAACATCATTAAATTATATTTTTGATTTTCAACAACTCAATTTTGTGCACACCAATCATCATCATTAGCACAATAAATTGTTTTATTTCAAATAATACGTCTCTTTTAATCTTTCAGAATTGAAAAAATTGAATATTTTACGCTAAGCTATTATCTCTTTAGAAAACACTTTAATTAAGTGAATTCCTTATCTTCTGTCAATGTGTACCTTCACACTTTTGAATTTTTTAAAGATGGTATTACGTATCGCGTTGGTGGAATCTTTTTATACTTTATCTGTTAATTGTTGAATTATTTGATTTTCTCCCTATGCCTTTAAAAGCGAAGCTTCCTATTACAGTCTGTAAACTGCTAGATTCTAGCGGCTTCTCATTTTTCACTTAAACTAAAGGCTCAACAAGCAGGCCTAAAAATATTTAAAAAGATATTGGGCATCTAAAAAACATTTGAATGTTTCAAGGAGGTATGCGTGCTTCATATCCTCATACCTTAAATGATAGAATTTATGGCACAACAGGATAAACTTAAGTATCCATATATAGATAAATTCTTATGAAAGTTATACATATAGTTTTTCGTGTCTATTTTTAATTTATATTTCTTATTTTTACTTTAATCCTGTTATGCTATAAAATATCATTATTTGTAGTATGATGGTATATGATCTTTAAGCTTTCTCGATATATTTAAGTGTTTTTTAGTGTGTGGGAATATTCTTAGGCTTGTTTGGCAAGCCTTTTTTAAGTGACTTATATGAGTGGAAAGTCAGCCGTTGAACACTCCCATATTTACGTTTAATAAAAGAGCAAGTTAGCACCATCATCCATTTTTTCAGCACACAATGTCGTTACAGCTCTTGGTATGTGAGACGATTCAATAAGAGGTATGCCTTTTTGTACATTTTTACTCACACGCCAACTTTGCTTGTGTTGTGCAAACAAGAGATTTTGATTGATTCAATATAGAACACGTTTGAAATGAAAGAATTTTACGATATTCGAAACACTTATTCAATATCAATAACGTTAGATTATCATTATAAATCAATGCACTATTTCTAAGTTAAACTCGTTAGAATTCGGATTATTTACAAATCAGATTAGATTAAGCATTTTCATTCTCATGAAGTGTGGGGAGACAGTCACAATTCTTGTCAATATTATTAAGGACTTTGATTATCTTTGCAATGAACTTATGAAAATAAGGGGTTATTTTTTTCATCAGAAATCAACTGCAAAATTGCTCTTTGTTTTTTGCGGGTCAGTATTCTGAAATTTTTTAAAAGTAAATATTCTGCTTTGCTTGCTATTCTGTCATCACAATGATAGAGGTTCTCTTCTTTTTTTGCGCCATCAGCATAAAAGAAGGAAACGGGAACATCTAATATATGAGCAATTTCCTGTAAACGTCTTGCACTTACGCGATTTAAGCCTTTTTCATACTTTTGGATTTGTTGGAATGTTACGCCTAAATGACTTCCTAATTGTTTTTGAGAAAACCCCATGACGTTTCTTCTGAAGCGAATTTTTTTGCCTAAAGAAATATCGTAAAAATGTAGATTTTTAGTTTGCACTTTGTTTCCCCTCCGGTTGCGAGCGCCCTCGCATTAGTATCCGGGGTCTGGAAGTGCTGACTCAAAACAGCCTCTTGCTTTTAGTGCTGAGAGCACTTGGACATAACAAGAGCCCCCGGAAAATCCGGGATATCCGCAAAAAGCGGTTTTATTTCTAGTTTGAGTTTTTCGGGCTTCCAGACCCTATTGATCGTCGCGTATACGACCAAAAACGCAAGTTTCATTCATAAGGGAATTATTTTCAATCGTCAATCGAAATTCAAATTGCTTATTCCAAGCAAATAAAGCGTATTTTTTAGTCTATAGAGTTTATAGAAATATCTTTAAAGTGTGGATATCCAGTCTGTACTTACTACTCCCACCGCTACTCCCACCGGTCGCAAGCGCCCTCGCATTGGCATTCCGGGGGCTGGAAGTGCTGAAACCGATTCAGCCTCTTGCTTTTAGTGCTTAAAGTACTTGGACATAACAAGAATCTCCGGAACTCAGAGATGTCTGCAAAGCGGGTTCATTTTTCGTGTTTGAGTTTTTCGGGCATCTAGGACCTATTGATCGTTGCGTATATAACCAAAACACAAGTTTCATTCATAAGGAAATTATTTTCAATCGTCAATTGAAATTCAAATTGCTTATTCCAAGCAAATAAAGCGTATTTTTTAGCCTATAAAGCTTATAGGAATGTCATAAAAACATAAATGTCCAGTTGTACTTATGTTCCCCTCCTGATTTAGTGTAAGTGCTTTTATATTGTACTTTCGCGATAGATCAACAAATTGATTTGTTATGATAAATCATTCTTTTTAACTAAAAATACAAAGCGGAATATCTTAAAACCTCTCATCACAAATCTTTTCATGTTGGATTAATTAAAATCGCTTGCTTGTACATCATAAGCGGGTGGGCCGTGTGGGTAAAAACAAGGGCTGTTTGAATCCTTTTTTCAGATATTTGTGTTGTGCAAGCGAATGTTTTTTATTGCTTCAGAATGAATAGACTGAAACGAGAAAAGCTGTGCTATTTGGGGCTTTGATTGCAAGGGGTAAAGCGATATAAATATCTTTTAAATCAGTGTATTTCTCTATTGTAAAATGCCTTTTCTCAGAATACGTGAATATTGAGAGACCATATGGATATAGAGGTTTGATAACAGTGGGCTTGTAGAAGGAAATTGCATGAGGATTTTTTATTTTTTATGCGTTATTTCTTCATTGTTTTGCAAAGGGCGCGCTTCTGAGGCAAGCATAATGGGAACGCCATCACGAATAGGATAGGCAAGTTTGGCTTTGAGAGAAATGAGCTCTTGTGTTTTTCGGTTGAAAGAGAGCGTGCCTTTCGTCATTGGGCAGACGAGCAATTCGAGCATTTTGGGATCTGTGGTCATTTTTTTCATGTTTGGACATTCATTAGTTTAAGCGGTAATCTGTTCCTGTTTGTTTCATGAGCGAGCGTTCTGTTAATGCAAGAAGAGTTTGGGCACGGCTTTCGATATCTGGAGCTTCAAGGAGAGCTTGTTTTTCTGCTGGTGTAAAGGGGATAAGAGCTGAAAAAGCATTAACCAATATAGGTGTAGGGGCTTCTATGATGCTGCTCCAATTATATTCCATTTCATGTATGGTTAGATATTTTTCTACAACGTCGAGTAAGTTCTCTCGGTTAATGCTTTCTTCAATATCAAATTCTTGCAAGTCTTTTATGTTTGATTGGATGAGAGCTGTTCGATAGGATTTTGTGTTTTTCAATTCTTGTTCTAAAGTGAAGCGGCAAACACCTTGTAAGATAATGAACAGTTGTCCATTTCCTGTTTCACTGTAGTTTGTAATGCGCCCTATACAGCCTGTTTTATAAAGTTGTGTAGAGAAGCGATCTGTATCCGATGAAAGTGGTTGAATAATGCCCAATAGACGATCAGTTACCATAACATTTTCAATCATTTCAAGTGATTCTGGTTCAAAAATATTGAGTGATAAAAAACCACCGGGTAGTAAGAGTGCACCTTCTAAAGGAAAAAGAGCAATTTGTTTTGGAAGATCATTTTCGCAATTGTAAGAGATATTACCAGCTTTCATGAGTATTTTGTCACCTTTGTTCGGTAGTTTTAGTCTGTAAATAGTCGCTATTTATGACACTATTGAGAAAGCAGAAAACCTACTTCTTGTGCATTAAAATCATACTTATAAAATATTTGAAGTCCTTATTCTCAAAAAGAATATGAAACCCTATTTTTAAGGTTGAACTGCGCGCGAAAGAATATTGCTTTGCGATCTTTTTAGTGTGTGACGTTTTGCATGATTTTCAAGAGGTATTTTTGTTTATAGCTTTTGATTTTTGTCTTAAATTTCCTAAAATGTGTTCCTTGCAATTTTTGTAAGGTTCAAAAGGATAATATTATAAATCTTTTGAAGCAGCTTATGCAAGTTTTAAAATGAGAACATTTTCATCACTTTACTAATGACAGTGTGATGAAGATAGGCTATAGGTTTAAATATGCTGGAAAGAGCGTTATCGTTTCTTTCATTCTTTTGCGGGAGAGTGCAGATTGCAAATTTTCGCATTGCCGCCGAAGGGGAAATAGCCCATAATCTCTCAGGCTTTAAGGACCGTAAAAGGAAGAAGGCAGATCTGGAAAGTCGGGAGAACCCGCGCCGAAGGTGTAAGCGAAAAATTTTTTCGCGAGTCTCTCAGGTTGATGACAGAGGGGGCAGAGACGACCATATTCTGTGGGCGTTAGCGCAGCTTTGGAGTTATTATGGGCACAGCACAAGAAACATCTTTTTTAAAAACACTTCCTTTATATGATTTGCATGAAAAAGCAGGAGCAAAATTTGGTGCTTTTGCGGGTTGGAACATGCCTTTAACTTATCCTCTTGGCGTTTTAAAAGAGCATCTTCATACGCGTGCACATGCAGGACTTTTTGATATTTCTCATATGAAATTGATTGCGGTTGAAGGGGCACAAGCTGTGGAATTTTTGTCCTATGCTTTTCCCATTGATGCAGCAGCTTTAAAGATTGGGCATTCACGGTATAATTATTTGCTTAATGAGCAGGCTGGTATTCTTGATGATCTTATTATTACCCGTTTGGAAGAGGGTCGTTTTATGTTGGTCGCCAATGCTGGGAATGCACAGGCTGATTTTTTAGAATTGGAAAAGCGTGCGGTTGATTTTGAATGTCAAGTGATTGCCCTTGAAAGGGTATTGCTTGCACTTCAAGGTCCTGAAGCGGCAGCTGTTCTTGCTGATGCGGATTTGCCAGGGAATGAATTGTTCTTTATGCAAGGATTCGAACCACAACAGGATTGGTTTATAACGCGTTCTGGTTATACGGGAGAGGATGGCTTTGAAATTGCTTTGCCTATAGGGCATGCGCATATGTTGGCTGAAAAATTGCTGAGTGATTCTCGTGTTGAGTGGATTGGACTTGCCGCACGCGATAGCTTGCGGTTGGAAGCGGGGCTGTGTTTGCATGGAAATGATATTACCCCTGATACGACACCTATTGATGCGGCTCTAACATGGGCTGTTCCTAAAAGTGTTCGAGAAAAAGCACAATTTTATGGTGCAAAGGCTTTTCTTAAAGCACTGCAAAAAGGACCGGCTCGTTGTCGTGTTGGATTAAAACCGCAAACGCGTCAACCTATTCGTGCCGGTGCGGTGCTTCTTGATGATCAAGGTAATGAGATTGGCATTGTAACATCAGGTGGTTTTGGTCCTTCTTTTGATGGTCCTGTCGCGATGGGTTACGTTCCTGTTGATTTTAAAGTTGAAGGGACACAAGTCTTTACAGAACTGCGAGGCAAAAAGATTGTATTATCAGTTCATTCTCTTCCCTTTGTTGAACAACGTTATTTTAAAGGATGATTTTTTATGTCTAAAACTTATTTTACACATGACCATGAATGGCTTAGCGTTGAAGGGCAAGTGGTGACTGTTGGGGTTACGCATTATGCGCAAGAGCAATTAGGGGATTTGGTTTTTGTTGATTTACCACAAAGTGGAACAAAACTTTCCAAAGGAGAGGCGGCGGCTGTTGTAGAATCAGTGAAGGCGGCTTCAGATGTTTATGCTCCTCTTGATGGTGAAGTGGTCGAAATAAATGAAGCCTTGGCTGATAATCCTGAACTGGTAAACCAGAAACCCGAAACAGAAGGCTGGTTATGGAAAATGACATTGCAGGATGAGACACAACTGGAGGGGTTGTTAGATAAAGATGCTTATAAGGCTTTGATTGGATGAGTACCATGATCGAGCGTTCTTTTTCTTCTCGACATATTGGGCTGCGTCCTGATGAAACACAAAAAATGCTTGATGTTTTAGAGCTTGATTGTGTTGAGACACTCATTTCTCAAGCTGTTCCACACTCTATCCATTTGGGACGTTCATTGAATCTTCCAGAGGCTGCTAGTGAAGGACAAGCCTTGGAAGAACTCTCCAAGATGATGGAGCGTAACCATGTGCACAAAAGTTTTATTGGGCAAGGATATCATGGAACTTATGTGCCTCCGGTTATTTTACGAAATCTGTTTGAAAATCCTGCTTGGTATACTGCTTATACGCCTTATCAAGCAGAAATTAGCCAAGGTCGTTTAGAGCTTTTATTTTATTTTCAGACATTGGTTAGTGAACTAACAGGTTTGCCTGTTTCTGCTGCTTCCCTTCTTGATGAAGCAACTGCTTTAGCTGAAGCCAATGCCCTTGCTGTTCGCTTTTTCCGTGAGAAAAAAACAAAAATTTCTCTTCAGAGTCTTTTACATCCTCAGACTTCGAGTGTTGCGCAAACGCGTGCTGAAACACAAGGGATTCAGATTAGCCAAAATGGCGAAATTGATCCTGATACAGCGGCAATTGTTTTGTCTTGGCCAGATACAAAAGGCTCTTTTCATGATTACAGTGAGATCATAAAAGAGGCAAAGGAAAAGGGAGCTTTAGTTATCGTTGTGGCTGATCCTTTAGCGCTTACCCTTCAGGAGCCACCTGCTCAATGGGGGGCAGATATCGTTGTTGGCACTATGCAGCGTTATGGCGTTCCGATGGGATTTGGTGGTCCACATGCTGGTTACCTTGCCGTGAGTGATGCGTTAACGCGTCTTATTCCAGGGCGTATTGTTGGTCAATCCGTGGATACCAAAGGACGCGTTGGTTTTCGTTTAGCTTTGCAAACACGTGAACAACATATTCGGCGCGATAAAGCGACGTCAAATATTTGTACAGCGCAGGCTTTGTTGGCTAATATGGCAACCGCTTATGCTGTTTGGCATGGGCCAAAAGGCTTACAAGAAATTGCGCAGCGAATTCATCATTTAACATGTCGTTTTGTTGCTGGTTTAGAAGCCGCAGGGGTTCATGTTGAAGGGAAAAGCTTTTTTGATTGTGTGAGTATTTCTGTTAAGGGAAAAGCACGAGAAATTGCGCATCAAGCCAAAATAGGTGGGCGCCTTATTCGTGTTCTCGATGATGACACTATTGCAATCAATTTTGATGAATTATCAACAGAAGAAGATGCTGGTGCTTTAGCGCAGCTTTTTGGGGCAAAATTAGGCGATCAGGTTTCTCCACGACTCTTTGGAAAAAAACGGGATGCTGCTTTTCTTTCTCAGCCTTTTTTTCATGCGGTTCATTCAGAGACAGATATGATGCGCTTTTTGCGTCGTTTAGCGGATAAGGATTTGGCGCTGGATCGCGCTATGATCCCTCTTGGTTCTTGTACAATGAAGCTTAATGCAGCTGCTGAATTGATGCCTGTAAGTTGGGCTAGCATGGCCAATATACATCCCTTTGTTTCACTAGAGGATGCTGCGGGTTATTTGGAGATGATCAACCAGTTAAATGCGTGGTTGTGTGAAATTACAGGATTTGCGCAAGTTTCTTTTCAGCCAAATTCTGGTGCTCAAGGTGAATATGCTGGGCTTTTGGCTATCCGACGATATTACCAATCACGGGGAAAACATCAACGTACAGTTTGTCTTATTCCTGCATCTGCGCATGGTACCAATCCAGCCTCGGCCCATATGGCAGGGATGGAAGTCGTTGTGGTAAAATGTTTAAGCGATGGTGATGTTGATGTAGACGATCTCAAGATGAAAGCGCAATTGCATAAAGATAAATTGGCCGCTCTCATGATTACTTATCCTTCAACCCATGGTGTTTATGAGGAAAGTATTAAGGAAATTTGTTCTATTATTCATGAAAATGGCGGACAAGTTTATTTTGATGGTGCTAATCTCAATGCCCTTGTGGGTCTTGCTCGTCCTGCAGATATTGGCGCTGATGTTTGTCATATGAATCTTCATAAAACATTTGCTATTCCTCATGGTGGTGGTGGTCCTGGTATGGGACCAATTGGAGTTGCAGTGCATCTCAAACCATTCGTACCAGGTCATGAACAAGATGGGACAACGCATGCGGTTTCGGCTGCTCCTTATGGAAGTGCGTCTATTCTTGCAATTACATGGATGTATATTCGAATGATGGGGGCTGATGGCTTAAAATATGCAACACAAATAGCCATTTTAAATGCCAATTATATTGCTGCACGTCTTTCAGCCGCTTATTCCATTCTTTATCGGGGCAAGCATGGACGTGTTGCGCACGAATGTATTGTGGATACACGCGTGTTGAAAGAGCAGTATGGGGTGAGTGTTGATGATATTGCAAAACGTCTCATTGATTATGGATTCCATGCGCCCACGATGTCGTTCCCTGTTCCGGGAACTTTGATGATTGAGCCAACGGAATCTGAACCAAAAGCAGAGATTGATCGTTTTTGTGATGCTTTACTCTCTATTGCTGAAGAAGCGAAAAAAGTTGGTAGCGGGGTTTGGCCAAAAGACAATAATCCATTGGTGAATGCCCCCCATACAGTGGTAGATACTTTAGATGATGCTTGGGCACGACCCTATTCGCGACAAGAAGCTGCTTTTCCCAACAGTTTTCTTGATCCAGCCAATAAATATTGGCCTCCTGTATCGCGTATTGATAATGTTGCGGGAGACAGAATGCTCATTTGTTCGTGTCCACCATTGGGAAATACCTATTAAATAACAAATATATATTTAATTTGTTTATTTGCATGAACGAAAAAAGCCCACACATTTTGTGTGGGTTTTGTACTTGTTGATCATGTTACTATGGAATTATTTGTCTATTTTCTAGAATTTTGCATTGTTTTTTATAACATGAGCAAAATCGAAAAAGTCGACAAAAAGCTGTGTTTTGTCGGCAATAGGCATGCTCTCCTTTGTCTTCTACCGTATGACATGGTTTTAGTGACTAGTCGGCATTGGTCTAGCCAGCTAATTCATGTAAACGAGAGCGAAACCTACGGGGGATAGGTCACGTCTGTTGCATGTGTTGTGATATACTCCTTCTCACTAGGGTGACGACGACCGGTTGTAGAAAGAATAAAATCAATTTTAGTGTTTTTGATGATAAAGACACGCGAAACTCTGTTGTTGCATCTTTTCGAGTCAAGAATTGTCTAAATATTTCTCTTTAATCTGCTTTTTATAAATATGACGCAAAAATATGTAAGAACACCTGTCAGAATGAGCAAACGCAAAGCCAAATGTATTATGGTTGTTTTTTACAAGGTATCTTATAAAAAGCCGGCACATCTTTCCACTTCATTGCAAGTCAGTTTGTGACTTTACGGCGCTGTTTTCCTAAGAGCTCGTGTGCTTTAGCTGTTGCCTGTAAATCAACATCCAAACTTAATGCAGCAACATGTCTTGAGCCAGAGATTGAGAAAAAAAGAGCTTTATGAGTAGTTCCTGCTTTTGTCTGTCAGATGAGGGCGGGGATTGCGTATTTCTGTTGACGTAATCTTTGAAACTGGAAGACAATCTTATTTTGGAAAATGTAAAGCCGTAAGGTGAAAATCAATCCTCAGTTTGTCATCTCCTCTTAATTCAGCTTTATGGCTTTCAAAAGCATTTAAAGCAATGTTTTTTAAATAATGGGGATTACACATTGCTCCATACTTTATATTTATTGTGTTCTTTAGTGGGGGAATGATCCTCATGTAAAACAGAACGCTCCAAAAAGAATATACTTGAGTTGTTAATTCACGTGTTTGTTTTAAAGAGACACTTCGCTCCCAATCCCATTTCGCGACGGCGCTCGTGAATGGTGTAAGGGTAAATCCATTGATTCCCCACTATCTTTACGCTTCATAACGGAGTAAGCTGGGCACTATCATACACTTTGCCAGCGCCTAATGTTATAGCTCTTGGCACTATGGTTCATAAGAGGCATTATTCTTTTCTTAAATCATTTTTATCTACACATAGTTCAGCTTGTGGTATGCAAGCGAATGATTTTAATTGGGAAATTAATTTTAAAAACTTTGTAGTAGATTCTTTTTTGTCAATTTATGGGGAAAGGCTAAGTTTTTGTATTTTAGATGAAAGCTACTTCCATAAAACAGTCCATCAACTTGTCTGTTTTGAGATTTCTGTGAATGTACGGTGTCTATGACCATTCTGTGTGGTTGATTGTTGTAAAATCTTTTGTAAAAGCCCCTCAATTTTCTAAAATGATGATTTTTATCAATTTATTTTTTTAAAGAGTTTTTATGTGTAAATGTATTTATAGCGGGAGCCAAGAGATGTTAGAATTTCATTGGGAAGGGTATCGGCATCTATAGATACTTTTTCAAGTGTTTGATGGGGACCAATGAGTTCTACCCAGTCACCAGTTTGAGGTTTTTGTTCAAGATCGGTCGTATCTACAATAATGGAATCCATAGAAACCCGCCCAACCATGGGAAGTTTGTGCCCGTTGAAATAAACAGTTCCTTTATTCGAAAGAGTACGGAGCCAGCCGTCTGCGTAGCCTATAGAAATGGTTGCAAGAGTGCTTGGTCTGTTGGTTATAAAGCTTTCTGCATAACCAACAGGTGCTCCTATATCAACAACGCGGCTTTGAATGACTTGGGCTTCAAGTTTTAAAACAGGTTTCAAAGGTGATGGGTGTTTTCCCCGCGGATCAACTCCGTAAAGTGCAATGCCTGGACGAACAAGATCAAAATAAAAATCTGATCCTAGAAAGATACCTCCAGAATTGGCAAAGGAAACTTTGCAAGCAGGCAATTGCGCAAGGATCGTTTTGAAAGAAGTCAATTGGGCATAATTTGATGGGTGGGTATCATCTTCTCCGTTAGAAAGATGACTAAGAATATATTTTATTTCTGCTTTTTCGAAAATTGTAGGGTGTTTGATGAGTTTTTGTAATTCTTTTTGATCCAGTCCTAATCGGTTCATATGGGTATCGATTTGAACAATTGCTGGAAATTTTTTATCTTTTTTTTGACAAATTTTTTGCCAATTTTCAATGGCATTCCAAGAGTTTAGAACAGGAACAATACCAGATTGTGCGACAAACTCTTCTGCTAAGTGTGGAAGTCCATTCAGAATGGCAATTGTGACATTTGATGGTAAAATGCTTTTTAATTGGAGTGCTTCTCTGATTTGGGCGACAAAAAAAGTGCGACAACCAGCTTGATAAAGGGCAGGAGCAATTTTGTGAGCTCCTAATCCATAGGCGTTTGCCTTTACAACTGCTGAACATTGTGTTGGAGCTACACGTTTGGCTAAAGTAATATAATTGGCAACAATGGCACTGACATCGATGGTTGCTACAGCTGTATAGAGTGATGTATCTATTTCATCATTAACGGATTTGTTCATTTTAAAAGCTTATCTGTGTTCGTGAAATACGGAGTTTTTTTGGTTGTTTCATTGAGGTTCTTTACGATATAGGGGAAAGACACTATTTGCTATGGTCAAAATCATTAAGAAGCCTATGCTGCCATTAAAGTCGTTTTTTATGTAAAATGGTACTCTAGATATAAGAGATAGTTTAGTTTTATTTGTGTTGTTATCAACATGGTATCTTCTAATGATTTGTAAAACATAGACTTTTTTACTTATTTTCCCTCGTTTAGGCATATAAAAAAATAAACATAGTTTATTGTATTGTATCATTTTGAAGAGTGCAATGTTAGACTATTATTGCTGGTGTGATTGTTGTGATTAAATATTGCATTGGCTTCTTATTTAGAGAAGGTAAAATGATTAAATTAACCACGTTAAGTCAATGTATTACAAGTTTTCTACCATGAGGGGGAAGATCACTCATCTGTGCAATTTTGGATGTCGTCTCATGCACTTAAAATTATTTTTATTGAATGGAAAACAGTGTGTAAACACTTTTTGATACATTAAAACTGTTGATTTAGAAAACTCGTTGATTTGGATATTATTTGTTTTCAAGATGGATTGGGTATCCAATATTTACTTTCTAGTCTTTGATTGGTTTTAAGTGAAATCAATTTTATCGCTGATAGAGCGCGCTAGACTCATTTATTTAATTTTGACATAAAAGTGTTAACCTTGAGGCTTTTGTGTTGAGAAAATTGTTGGCAGATGGTTGTGCAAGTACTATATCACGTCAAGGATTCGAAATTTAACGTTCAATAAAGATATGGGGAAGAGTATGAATACGTCTGCTACCAATGTTCCGTCAAGCATCAGCAGCGTTGCAAATTTTCCGATTCCTGAGAATGTGTTCGCCCTTACTGTCCAAGAGGTTTGTCACTATACAGATCGGTTATTTAAATTCCGTCTGAATCGTCCGGAAAGTTTTCGTTTTCGTTCGGGTGAGTTTGTTATGATCGGTTTGCCAAATGCAGAAAAGCCGATTTATCGCGCTTATTCGATTGCAAGTCCCTTTTGGGATGAACAGCTTGAGTTTTTTTCGATAAAAGTTCCAGGGGGACCTTTAACCGAGCATCTCCAAAAAATTAAAATTGGTGATACAGTTCTCATGCGTAAAAAATCTACAGGAACGCTGGTGCTTGATGCTCTTATTCCTGGAAAACGTCTTTATCTTCTTTCAACTGGGACGGGGATTGCTCCTTTTGCAAGCCTTATTCGTGATCCTGAAACTTATGAAAAATTTGCAGAAGTTGTCCTTATTCAAACAACGCGCGAAAAAAATGAGTTAATTTATGCAAAAGATCTTGTTTCCTCTTTGCAACAAGATCCACTCATTGGAGAGTATGCACAACAGTTGAGATTTTATCCTATGACTACTCGTGAAGCTTCTGAGCATATGGGTCGTATTACAACTGTGATGGAAAGTGGGGACTTTTTTGAAACAACAGGCCTTCCTAAGATTCATCCTGATGAGGATCGGGTGATGATTTGTGGTTCCATGGCTATGTTAAAAGATTGCGCAAGGATGTGTGAAAGCTTTGGTCTTGTTGAAGGGGCCAATAATGCTCCTGCTACTTATGTTGTAGAGCGCGCTTTTGTGGAGTAATGAGTGGGAAAGTTGATGCTTTATCTTCTTTCAAACCGGTACGGTTTTTTTTTCTTTTGCAAGCTTTATTCGTGAGCCTGACATTTATGAAAAATTTTCAGAAGTTGTTCTTATTTAAATAACGCGCGAAAAGAATGAGTTAATTTGTGCAAAAGATCTTGTTTTCTCTTTGCAACAAGATTCATTCATTGGGGCATATGCACAACAGTTGAAATTTTATCCTATGACTACTTGTGAGCTTTCTGAGCATATGGGGCGTATTACGACTGTTATGGAGAGTGGGAGCTTTTTTGAAACAATAGCACTCCCCAAAATTCATCTCGATGAAGATCGGGTGATGATTTGTGGTTCCATGGCAATGTTAAAAGATTGCGTAAGGATGTGTGAAAGCTTTGGTCTTGTTGAAGGGGCTGATATTCTTGCACTTTATATTAGATTGTAGAAAGAGCTTTTTTCGAGGGAGAGGGAAGTTGTGATGCGGTATATGCTAATGCAGTAATCGAATCCCAATCACTTATTGCAATGAGTTGTTGGGGCGCTATCCAAGAACCACCAACGCAGAAGACATTGGGCAGTTGGAGCCATTGTGTTGCACTTTTTTGTGTAATACCGCCTGTTGGGCAAAACCGGATATCAGAGAAGGGAGATGCTAAAGCTTCAATGAAGGAAATACCTCCAGCAGCTTCAGCAGGGAAAAATTTAAGATATGAATAGCCTTTGTTTAATGCTTGCATGAGTTCACTTGGGGTCATTGCACCGGGAAGAAGGGGAATTTCACTATTTTTTGCACAATTGATTAGTTCATTGGATAATCCGGGGCTTACAATAAACTTGGCTCCAGCTTGTTCGGCTTTTTCGTAATGTGTTGTGTTGAGAATTGTGCCGGCTCCAACAATTGCTTCAGGGACTTCTTGTATGATTTTCTGAATTGCTTTGAGGGCATTTGGTGTTCGCAAGGTGATCTCAATTGTTTTTAATCCACCTTTGACAAGAGCGCGTGTTAACGGTACAGCACTTTGTAGATTGTCAATGAGTAAAACAGGTATAACAGTTTGTCCTTGGAGATATAATAAAAGCTTTTCTCTTTTTTGGCACATGATATTTTTTCTTCTTGGTGATGATATTATTTGTATCGTTTGATTAAGCACAATATGTTAAAGAGTACATGAATAAATCTTGAAATTGAATGAAACGCGCGTTATGGCAAAACACATGGAAAAGAATTTTAAAGTTGCTGCACTTTATTGCTTTGCAGATTTGAAGCATTATCATCAATTACAAAAACCTTTGCAGGATTTATGTCAAGCAAAGGATATCAAAGGCACTCTGCTTTTAGCACAAGAGGGCATTAATGGAACAGTTGCTGGTTCTTGTGATGCGATTGAGGCATTGGTGGATTTTATTACGGCTGAGCCAGCGTTTCAAACGCCGGAGATTAAATATTCATGGGCATCAAAAATGCCTTTTCATCGCATGAAAGTGCGGTTGAAAAAAGAGATTGTGACAATGGGGGTTGAAGGGGTTGATCCGCTAAAAGTTGTTGGTACTTATGTCGATCCTGAAGATTGGAATGCTCTTATTCAAGATGAAGAGACAATTTTAATCGATACACGGAATGACTATGAATATGCGATAGGGAGTTTTCAAGGAGCGATTGATCCGCAGATTAAAACATTTCGCGAATTTCCTGAATGGGTGCGTAAACATGAGGCTGAGTTAAAGAAAAAAAAGAAAATTGCCATGTTTTGTACAGGTGGTATTCGGTGTGAAAAATCAACAGCTTATGTTCGTGATCTTGGTTATGAGCAAGTCTACCATCTAAAAGGAGGTATTCTAAAATATTTAGAAAAAATTCCAAAAGAGAAAAGTTTATGGTGGGGTGAGTGTTTTGTTTTTGATGAGCGTGTTTCTGTTCAACATGGTCTTGAAGAATGTGGACGCGAATTATGTCGCGCGTGTCGTTCTCCTCTTAATGCTGAAAGCAAATTATCGCCTCATTATGAGGAAGGTGTTTCCTGTGATGCTTGTTATAACACGCGTAGTGAAGCCGATAGAGAGCGCTTTCGTGAGCGCCATAAGCAATTTCAATTGTTGAAGTTGCGTGCAATTGATTCTCATCAAGGGACATAAGGATATCGTAGTGTAGAGTTTTAAGTTGTAGCGTTTTTCTCTTAAATTTAAGAGAGAAGAGTTTTTTATATTGGTAGAAAAATATTTCATAAGACCGGATATTATTCGGTCTTTTTGTTTATATTAAATTATTTGACTTATAAATAATCATTATAGATTGTTCGCTCTCCTTGACTTATAGGATTGAGTTTTCAAATACTTTTCATTTAAAAATAGAAAAGCCGTTCACCAACAGCGCAGAGGAGGGAGATTATAGTTTAAGAGAAAAGCGTATGAATAAGATGTGATTAATAAGAGGAGATGAAAAAGCAGATGCTAGGTGGAAAAATAAAATGATAATAGGAGTTTATGATTTCAGAATTTAATATAATACATTAATTTATAATGATAATTTATTATTCATTTGAATAAAAGAGTTCAATATTGTGAACTTTGTTGCTTTCAGATTAGATGAGAACGAATCGCGTAAAATTCATTCGCTTGTACGTTGCAAATGGGAGTAACGTGTGGACAAAAATCATTTTAGATAAGGTGTTATGAAACATTTCAATGTAGGAGTTTCTGCAATATTGGGAGTTGGCAGATAGAATGGGAGCGTTTGTTTTTAATTTCATAAGTATAAAGAGGGTGAGATGTAGTTGATCTATATTATACAAGCTATATTATACGGGGATTTCTTCATGATATTTTGCTTAAGCGATGCTGTGAAATGAATGTGGAAGCAGGGATGTTTTTAGGATGTAAATGAGAAAGATAATGGTGTTTTGTTGGGGGAAGGACACGTTATCTTTAAAGACTATGGTGCTTCAGTCGTTACTATCCTCAGTCTTCAATGTTGGTCATCTTTGCATTTGAGAGGATATATAAGAGGTACTCCTTTTTTCAATTGTTTTTTATTTGTGATGCGCAAAAGAATGATTTTAATTGATTCATTGTAAGAGGGTTGAAATAAGAGGATTTTATAATGGGATTTTTGTTTAAGGGTACAATAATAAATTATCATTATAAATTAATGTCTTGAGTAATTTATTTTGCGTTATTTTCTGCTGCGGATATTAGGAGATAGAATAGGGTAAAGAAACGAGGGGCTTTAAACGCAAGACAGTGATTTATGTTGCACAGATAATGTAAGGGGTGTGATCTCATGAAAGCGGATGGATGGCTTTGTCTGGGGAGAGTGTTGTTTTTTCGCATCATTTTATCTTTAAGAATTAAAAAATGTTTAAAATTAAAAAAATGATTGAAATGAGAAAGAATTCGTTTTATAGGATGCCTTGCCCAAAGTCGCACGTGCCTGTGGGTGTCCGCTGGTTCTCAAATGGTGAGATTAACCGGTACGGTACCTGGAACTAACCGCTCCAGTCATTCTTACAGCCAATTGCAAGAATGAGGACATCTTGAAGCAACGACGGTGCGGGCCTTTCTGGTGTCTTCCAGCTTTTAAATGCTGGGATAACTATAGAGGCACACCTCATTGCCTTCAGTGCGGAAGTGGTTTTCTCAACTCCAATCAAAAAGGCAGATAAAATAGAATAACGCGGTTTCGCGCTGTTCTTTCGCAGCATGCAATGCTAATTTCTGGTTTTTTGTAATCAGAATGGGGATGGTTGTTGTGTGTTTTTTGTCCTTTAGCTTTTGGCAGCTTTGGCTGTCTAAGCATAGAGTGGGGGAGCGTTCCCTCAAGGAGAATTGCAGATGGCAACGCAACGTATTCGCGATTTTCTTGCAACACATCGTTCTGAAGGTCCATGCTTAATTGTTGACCTTGATGTTGTTCGTGATAACTATTTAAATTTTGAAAAAGCTCTGCCGCAGTCTCGTATTTTTTACGCAATAAAGGCAAATCCAGCTCCTGAAATCTTGCGTTTGCTAAGTTCTTTAGGATCTTCTTTTGATGCGGCTTCTGTTGCAGAAATTGAAATGGCTTTAAAAGCAGGAGCAACGTCAGAGCGTATTTCTTTTGGAAATACGATTAAAAAAGAGCGTGATATTGCACGAGCATATGCATTGGGAGTTTCACTTTATGCTGTTGATTGTGTTGAAGAAGTGGAAAAAATTGCGCGTGTTGCTCCAGGAGCACGTGTTTTTTGCCGTGTTCTTACCGATGGCAAAGGTGCAGAGTGGCCATTGTCACGCAAATTTGGTTGTGTTCCAGATATGGCGGTTGATGTTCTAAGACGGGCACACCAATTGGGTTTGCAAGCCTATGGTGTTTCTTTTCATGTTGGATCTCAGCAGGTTGATTTGAGTGCGTGGGATCGTGCTTTATCGGATGCTTCTACAGTTTTTAAGCGTTTGGAACAAGAAGGCATTTCACTAAGGTTGGTGAATATGGGGGGCGGTTTTCCAACGCGTTATTTGAAAGATGTCCCTACAGAACAAGCTTATGGTACAGCAGTTTTTGATTCATTGAAAAAGCATTTTGGTAATCGTATCCCTGAGACGATTATTGAGCCAGGACGTGCGATGGTTGGCAATGCTGGTGTTATTCGTACAGAAGTTGTTCTAATATCTAAAAAAGCTGATAACGATAATGTACGATGGGTTTATCTTGATATTGGGAAATTTAATGGTCTTGCTGAGACTATGGATGAAGCCATTCGTTATCCTATTGAGACACCTCATGATGATAAGGTGATGGAGCCTTGTATTTTGGCTGGACCGACATGCGATTCGGCAGATGTTCTCTATGAAAAAACACCTTATCCGCTTCCTCTATCCCTAACGATAGGAGATGAAATATTGATTCATGGAACGGGTGCTTACACAACAACTTACGCATCGGTTGCTTTTAATGGTTTTGAGCCTTTACGATCATATGTGATCTGACATTTCCTTTTAACTATAGTTTTTTAAATTTTTTGCTATGCTCGTCATGGCGCTGTAAGAGGGCGGTTATAGAGATGAACATGATTAATTTTCAAACAAAAGATGGGGCATGTTTTACACTTTTATTGGAGCAAGAAGCCGATAAGCCTTATCGAGAAAATTTGCTTGATTCAATGATGGGGTATGGACGTAAACGTAAATCATCAGAGGTTTTACGTCGTGGTCGTTTGGCTGCTCAAGGGCTCTCTTTTGTGGTTAAAAATGTGCTTGGAGAGCTTGTGGGAAGTGTCCGTCTTTGGCATGTTTCTTTTTCTAAAGAAAAAAATGAAACACAACATGCTTTACTTTTAGGCCCCTTGGCTGTTGCGTCTGAATGTGCTGGTATGGGAATAGGATCAATTTTAGTCCGACATGCAATTGAAACAGCAAAAAAATTGGGATATGGCGCCATTTTGCTGGTAGGGGATTTTGAATTTTATCAACGTTTTGGCTTTTCAAATAGTTTAACAGAAAATTTGGCAATGCCTGGTCCTTACGAAAAACATCGCTTTCAAGCGTTGGAACTGATACCACATTATCTTTCTGGGTGTTATGGCACTTTGGTTCCTAGTGGAGAACGAGAAGTTTCAAATCGTTTTCAGCATCATAAAGTCGCTTGAAGATAGTGTTTATTTCGTTTTTCAGCAGCTGCCATTGAGAAGAGCATAGCGTTTTGACAGTGCCAAGGTATTTAGCGGTACAAAGTTTTGGGGAGTTGTATTGCGATTTTATTATATGGCTTTTTCTTTATGGGGCTGGTTTCTTATTTTTGATAATTTCAGTTAAGTGAGTAAGAATATATTTTAAGCTCATTTTTTGAAATAGTGTCTTATTTTATAATACTGAAGGAACCGGATTTTTGAGTTGTCTTGTGTTCTTTTAAAGTCGCTATCATCATACAGTTTTCCAGTTTTCAATATCGTTGATAAATCTTGCATAAAAACGGTTGGATATTTTACTTTTTTCTTAAACAGTTTTTATTTCTTTGCTTTTTATGTGCAAGGGAATGGTTTTGATTGATTCAATAGAGAGATATTTTGAGAAATTTTATACCATTTCAGCTCTTGTTGAAAGAGAAGGGGCTTAAGAAAGAAAAATATGTAGCAGTAGAATCAAAATTGTAAGTATCAGCTTTTTTTAAAGAGTGTAAAAAAATAAAATTACATGTTTAAAAGCAGCTTTTTTGAAAAAAATATATCATTACTTTTTTGCTATAAAGGTAAATCGTTTTGCAATTGGCATGAGAGTATCAAATACAAAATGATTTTCTCATGTAAAATTTTGCATTCAGAATCAAAAAAAAACGTTATCCTACACATTATAAGAGAAATATGTGCGTGAATAAAAATCACAAGAATCATAAATCTTTTATGAATATTCTTGTAAGAATCAAAAGAGTGAAGGGCACAGAATCTTAACAAAATAGTTTTTATGAGGATAGTAGCGTAAAAAGGGGGTAGATAGATGAGAGATTTAATCTTTTGTGCCCTATGGTGATAAATCAAAAATCTTATAGAAATGGCTGCTTTATCTTTATGGTGTGGAGCACTTTAGATAAGCTCTTTGTTTATTATCATCTAGAACAATTTTTGTATGCGAGAAGTTGTTTTTAAGTGCGGAAAGAGCCCGCATTAAAAGAATTTTTATCAGAAGAATCATTTAGAATCATATGTTTATTTATACTGTCTCTTGAGACAAGATAAAGTGCATAGGAAACGAGCAAAGTGATAAGGATAAAAAATATTTCTCAATTTTAATTAAGCTTAGTGATTTGGTGGTGAATCCATGAGAGGTGGTATTTTTTTGAGAAACATGGTCATAAATGTCAAAACACCAAAAATGATGGTTATGATAAAGAAAATATCACTAATAGCCATAATGGTTGCTTGTATGCGTACCATACCAAACAATTGAGAAAGAGCCAGAGTATAGGAATCAAAGGTTTCTGTTTTGAATAATACAGTAAGATTTGAAAGCATTTCAGTTGCTTGTCTGTTTGCGTAGTTAAGAGTTTCGGCTATTCGTTCATGATGGAAGTCTGTGCGTTTTGTTATGAGAGTGTTGATAATGGCAAGCCCTACAGCCCCACCTAGATTCCGGGTGAGATTAAAGAGTCCGGAAGCATTTTGCATCCGTTCTGGTGGGAGTGTTCCCAAGGCAATATTATTAATAGGAACCATACATAACATTACAGAAGCACCACGGAAAACTTGCGGCCAAAAAAGCTGCCAAAAATCCCAGTTATCTGTGATAGAGCTCGCCATCCAAATACCTATTGCAAAACCAAAAAGTCCTATTGCCATCATTAAACGTGCATCCATTCGTGCTGAAAGAAATCCAGCAAGCGGGGCAGTTAATAACATGACGAATCCTGAAAGAAACAATGTTTCTCCAATCATGAGGGCATCAAAGTGGCGGATTTGGCTTAAATAGACAGGATAAAGGTACGTGAGTCCATAAAGGCCTATTCCCAATGAAAAGGAAAAAATGGATGCAGCTGAAAAATTAAAATTAGAAAAAGTAGAGAGATCTACAATGGGTTCTTTTACTGTAAAAGCACGCCAGAAGAATAAGGCTGCAGCAAGAATCATGGTAATGAACAAATCCCGAATCAGCGTATCACTCAGCCAATCATGACGTGCTCCTTCTTCTAGAATATACTCTAAAGTTCCCAAGAAAGTAGCCATAGAAATGAATCCTAACCAATCAAACTTCTTCATTAAAGAGGGATCAGCTTTATCAAAATCAATTAATTTCCAAGCGAGAATTGAGATGATAATCCCGCAGGGTACATTGATGAGAAAGAGCCAATGCCATGATGAGAGATGACAAATATAGCCTCCCACGGTTGGACCAATGGTGGGGGCCAATGTTGCTACTAGTCCAACAATAGGGGTAACAATTGGGCGTTTGGAAGGAGGAAAAAGAACATAAGAGGCGACAAAAACGCTTGGGATAATTCCTCCACCAATAAAACCTTGTAGTGCGCGATACAAAATCATCTCTCCAATAGATGTTGCTGTTGCACAAAGAACAGAAGTAATCGTAAACCCGATCGCTGATATGGTGAAGAAAACACGTGTTGAAAGCAATCTTCCTAAAAATCCAGAAAGCGGCAACATGATGACCTCAGCGATGAGATAGGAGGTTTGAACCCATGAAATTTCTTCAGAGCTTGCTGTAAGACCCGCTTGAATTTCAGCTAAAGAAGAGGAAACGATTTGGATATCTAAGATTGCCATAAACATGCCAAAAGACATAGCAATAAAAACTACAATTTTGCGCATTCCTATGCGTTCTTGAGACTGTATGAGCTCTGGTATGGAAGATGTCATAGTAAGATCTTCTACTTTTTTTATAAGAGACTTTTATCTTGTGGCTTTGTACGTGTATCAATTTTCACTGAAACACTCATTCCTGCTCGGATATGTCCGGTTTTTAAAACTTCTTCTGGAATAGAAATACGTACGGGAATGCGCTGGACAATCTTTGTAAAGTTACCGGTAGCATTTTGTGGAGGCAGAAGAGAAAAAACAGCGCCTGTTGCGGGCGAAATAGAAAGCACTGTTCCTGTAAAAACATCATCTTCGAAGGCATCAACAGAAATATAAGCTTTTTGTCCGGTATGAATGTCTTGTAGCTGTGTTTCTTTATAGTTTGCTTCAATATAAAGTGCATGTATGGGGACTAACGCCGCAAGACGTTGGCCATTTACAACAAAATCTCCCGTTTTTGCTGTTAAATTTCCTATAACTCCATCAAATGGCGCTCGTATAATGGTCGAATCAAGATCACGTTGTGCTTTTTTACGCGAGAGCTCTAAACTCTTTGTTTCGCTTTCTGTTTCACTTCGTTGCGCTTCTAGCACTCGGATATTTGCACGTGCTGAAGCCATTTTTGCATCCGCTCTGTTAACATTCGCAATGGCTTGTTCATAAGCGGATTTGGCATCATCAACATTGGATTGAGGAGCATAACGATTGGCTTTCAGTTCTGTTACACGTTTTAAGGTGAGTTGTGCATTGGTTGCTATGGCTGAAGCGGCTGCTTTTTGTGCTTTTGCATCATCTAAAGAACTACGAGCGGCTGTGATTTGCGCATCAATGCGTAGAAGTGTTTTTTTCTGTGTGTTAAGATGCGCTTCTGTTTGATCTAAGGCTATTTTATAATCACCATTGTCTAGGTAAAATAAAACATCGTCCTTTTTTACAACTTGGTTGGCTTTAATGGCAATTTTTTCAATATACCCATTTAATTTAGTCGCAATAGCGGCTATATCTCCTTGCACATAGGCATCTTCAGTGGACAGCATATAACGCCATTGCGTCGTCCACTTATAGCTAAACCAAAGTACAAAAAGCGCAAAGACGATAAGAAGAGCCTTGATTACTTTTTTTCGTTTCATTTTATCGAGATTTTTTGTTGAAAAAATGGTCTCAGATACGGACATGATTTTATACTTTCAATATTTATGTTCTAACGAGTATAATAAGCCTCTCACTCTAGGGTAGGGTGATATATGCACGGACGATAAGAGCTTTTCCAACAATAAGGCGATCCCTGCTACATAATACTAAATATATAAACTTGCAAGTTAGAGATCTTATTTTCAAGTTAGATGTCTTATTTTATTGCGCATTTTTTACAAAGACCTCGTACTTCTAGGGTGCTTTTGTGTGCTTGGAAGCCAACCGCTTGAACCATCTGTTTTAAACTTGATACAATCGTTTGATTTTGTATTTCGTTGACTGTGCCACAGTTTAGGCATCTTCAGTGGACAGCATATAACACCATTGCGTCGTCCACTTATAGCTAAACCAAAGTACAAAAAGCGCAAAGACAATAAGAAGAGCCTTGATTACCTTTTTTCGTTTCATTTTATCGAGATTTTTTGTTGAAAAAATGGTCTCAGATACGGACATGATTTTATACTTTCAATATTTATGTTCTAACGAGTATAATAAGCCTCTCACTCTAGGGTAGGGTGATATATGCACGGACGATAAGAGCTTTTCCAACAATAAGGCGATCCCTGCTACATAATACTAAATATATAAACTTGCAAGTTAGAGATCTTATTTTCAAGTTAGATGTCTTATTTTATTGCGCATTTTTTACAAAGACCTCGTACTTCTAGGGTGCTTTTGTGTGCTTGGAAGTCAACTGCTTGAACCATCTGTTTTAAACTTGATACAATCGTTTGATTTTGTATTTCGTTGACTGTGCCACAGTTTTCGCAAATTATAAACGTTGTAAGTTCATGTTGACAGTTTTCAGGGTGTAAACAGACCATAAAGGCATTTACACTTTCAAGACGATGAATACACTTTAACTGTACGAGCTTTTCTAACGCACGATAAACTTGGAGAGGTGCGCGAAAACCTTCTTCGCGTAAGTGATTGAGAATCGCATAAGCACTTAAAGGCCCTTTTGCATTTTTTAAAGTATTTAAAACCAATGTTTGGTTACGCGTCAGTTTAGATGACATTGACATCTTCCTTTTGCTCCCATGGAAAAGCATAAAGCGTGTAAGATATTTATGCAATGGTGATTATATAATATGTACTCTATCTTTAGCCTTTTACATGACATCCTTGCGATATGTAAGAAAAGTTACAATCGTTGTGAGGGGAGGGTATTATAATCTGAAAGCCGCCGCTATCAGGCATGAAAGTTTTATACGCTTCTTATTTTTCCAATAATGTTTTGAAATAGGATTTTTTGTTCAATATTTTATTGGTAAAGTTTGGGTTATTTTATTTAAAA